>CAHJXF010000170.1 GCA_903644065.1 Betaproteobacteria bacterium | reverse complement strand
GATCGCGTGCTGCGTGCGCCACCGCCGCAGTGCGCGTCGACGAACCGCTCGCGCGCGCGTGCGTCGCGCGCGAGCAGCACCGCGCACCAGGTCGCCGTCATGAAGAACGTCAGCCCCATGTCGAGCGTGTTGAAGTGGCCGAGCAGGACGTACGCGAGGCTGCTCGCCAGCACGATCGCCGCGAAGAGCCCGGTGCGGCGGTCGTACAGCCGCGTTGCGGTCCAGCCGACCAGCAGCACGCCGGCGAAGCCGGTGACCGCGGTCCACAGGCGCGAGGTCCATTCGTCGACACCGAAGAGTTCGTAGGCGACCGCGGTGGTCCAGTACTGCAGCGGCGGCTTCTCGAAGTACTTGATGTCGTTCAGGCGCGGGGTCAGCCAGTCGCCGCTCGCGACCATCTCGCGCGGGATCTCGGCATAGCGGCCCTCGTCGGGCTTGATCAGCTTGCGATGCCCGAGGCCGGCGAACCAGACGACCGCCAGGATCACGGCCAGCGCCGCGACGAGGGACGGGCGCGAGCCGCGTCGGGTGCTCGCTGCGAGCGGCGTCCGTGGGTCGACCGCGCCGGTCGCGTCAGGCATGGACCCGGCTCAGGCGGGCGCCAGCAACAAGGCCGCGGCGACCCGGCGACCCTCGGCCATCAGGATGTTGTAGGTGCGACAGGCGGCGTGCACGTCCATCGTCTCGACGCCGATGCCGCGATCGATCAGCGACGCCAGCAGGCGCGGATGCGGGAAGCGGAGCCGGCTGCCGCTGCCGAACACGACCAGCTCCGGGCCCTGGTCCGCGATGAAGCGGAAGCTCTCGGCCGACAGCGTCTCGAAGGAGGCGACCGGCCAGTCGAGGACCGGCCGATCGGGGAACACCACGATGCTGCGATCGAAGCGGACGGCGTTGACCTCGACATAACCGTCGCCGTAGGCGTTGAAGGTGTTCGACGACGGGACGACGGTGGCGTGCAGTTTCACGATGGGGATCGCGCGACGGATCGCAGTGATGCCGGCGGGTCGCGGAGACCGGCGCGGTCGGGCGTTGCGAGGGGGGCTCAATTATAATCGCCGACCGCTTCGGGCCGGCCGCGACACCCGGTCGACGGCCGTGCGTCGCGGCCGCCGTCTCGCCCCGGTCGCCATCCTCGCGCCCGAGCGCGCCTACGAGACCCGCATGAAAGAATTCTCGCGCATCAAGCGCCTGCCGCCGTACGTCTTCAACATCACGGCCGAGCTCAAGATGGCCGCGCGGCGGCGCGGCGAGGACATCGTCGACATGAGCATGGGCAATCCCGACGGCCCGACGCCCGCGCACATCGTCGACAAGCTGGTCGAGGCTTCGAGGCGCGGCGACACGCACGGCTATTCCGTCTCGAAGGGCATCCCGCGCCTGCGTCGCGCGATCTGCAACTGGTACCAGTCGCGCTACGGCGTCGAATTCGATCCCGACTCCGAGGCGATCGTCACGATCGGCTCGAAGGAGGGCCTCGCCCACCTGATGCTGGCCACGCTCGACCGCGGCGACACGGTGATCGTGCCGAACCCGAGCTACCCGATCCACATCTACGGCGCGGTGATCGCCGGCGCCGACATCCGCAGCGTGCGCATGACGCCCGACGTCGACTTCTTCGCCGAGTGCGAGCGCGCCATCCGCGAGTCGATCCCGAAGCCGAAGATGATCATCCTCGGCTTCCCGAGCAACCCCACCGCGCAATGCGTCGAACTCGAGTTCTTCGAGCGCATCGTGGCGCTGGCCCGCCAGCACGACATCCTGGTGGTCCACGACCTGGCCTATGCCGACATCACGTTCGACGGCTGGCGCGCGCCGTCGATCATGCAGGTCGAGGGCGCACGCGACGTGGCGGTGGAGTTCTTCACGATGTCGAAGAGCTACAACATGGCCGGCTGGCGCATCGGCTTCATGGTCGGCAACCGCGATCTCGTCAATGCGCTGGCGCGCATGAAGAGCTATCACGACTACGGCTCGTTCACGCCGGTGCAGGTGGCCGCCATCGCCGCGCTCGAGGGGCCGCAGGACTGCGTGCGCGAGATCGCGGCCAAGTACCAGAAGCGGCGCGACGTGCTGACCAAGGGCCTGGCCGAAGCCGGCTGGAAGGTCGACGTGCCGCGCGCGTCGATGTACATCTGGGCCGCGTTGCCCGACGCGTACGCGCCGATGGGTTCGCTCGAGTTCGCGAAGAAGCTGCTGGCCGAGGCGCGCGTGGCGGTGTCGCCCGGCGTGGGCTTCGGCGACTACGGCGACGGGCATGTGCGCTTCGCGCTGATCGAGAACGAGGCGCGCACGCGCCAGGCGATCCGCGGCATCAAGGAGATGTTCCGGCGCGACGGGTTGCTGGCGAGGGTGGCTGCTTGAAATCTCTGCGTCGTTCCCGCCAACGGGAACCCGGCACCGTCGTATCTTCTTCGCGTCTCGACGGACGACACCGGGTCCCCACGTTCGCGGCGACGACGAGTTCATCGTTGCGCCACGCCATGACGTCCATCCGCACGACTGCGCCCGTCGCGGGCATCGCTCTCGATATCGGTCGTCGTGTCTGCGACCGCGGGAACCCGGCGTCGTCGTCGAGACGCGAGGTGACGTACGACGCTGGATCGGCGGGTTCGCAGAGCCGACGACAGGTCTGTCGTCTTGAGCCATGACGCCCATCCGCATCGCCCTGATCGGCACCGGCACCGTCGGCGGCGGACTCCTGCGCGTGCTGGCGCGCAATCAGGAGGAGATCATGCGGCGCGCGGGTCGCGGCATCGTCGTCGCCCGCATCGGCGCACGGGACGTCGTAAAGGCGCGGCGCGCGGTCGGACCCGTGTCCGGGCCCGACCTGCCGATCGACGACGACCTGCACGCGGTCGCCACCGACCCGTCGATCGAGATCGTCGTCGAGCTGATCGGCGGCATCGTCGACGCCAGGCGACTGGTGCTCGCGGCGATCGGCGCCGGCAAGCACGTGGTGACGGCCAACAAGGCGCTGCTCGCGCTGCACGGCAACGAGATCTTCGCCGCCGCCCAGGCGCGCGGCGTGATGGTGGCGTTCGAAGCCGCGGTGGCCGGCGGCATCCCGATCATCAAGGCGCTTCGCGAAGGCCTGACCGCCAACCGCGTCGAGTGGATCGCCGGCATCATCAACGGCACCAGCAACTTCATCCTGTCGTCGATGCGCGACAGCGGCGCGAGCTTCGCGTCGGCACTCGCCGAGGCGCAAGCGCTGGGCTACGCCGAGTCCGATCCGACCTTCGACATCGAAGGCACCGATGCCGCGCACAAGCTGTCGATCCTGAGCGCCATCGCGTTCGGCATCCCGATGCAGTTCGAGCGCGCCTACACCGAGGGCATCTCGCAGCTGACCGCCGACGACATCCGCTACGCCGAGGAGCTGGGCTACCGCATCAAGCTGCTCGGCATCTCGCGTCGCGTGGAGGTGGGCGAGTCGAACGAGGAAGGTCGAGCGGTCGGCATCGAGCTGCGCGTGCATCCGACGCTGATCCCGGCCCGGCGGCTGCTGGCCAACGTCGAAGGCGTGATGAACGCGATCCTCGTCAAGGGCGACGCGGTGGGACCGACGCTGTACTACGGTGCCGGAGCGGGCGCCGAGCCGACCGCGTCCGCGGTGGTCGCCGACCTCGTCGACGTGACGCGGCTGCATACGGCCGACCCCGAGCACCGCGTGCCGCATCTCGCGTTCCAGCCCGACGCGTTGTCCAGTACGCCGATCCTGCCGATCGCCGAGGTGCGCACCGCGTACTACCTGCGGCTGCGGGTCGCCGATCAGCCGGGCGTGCTGGCCGACATCACGCGCATCCTCGCCGACGGCGGCATCTCGATCGGCGCAATGCTGCAAAAGGAGCCCGAGGCCGGCACCTCGGCGACCGACATCATCATGCTGACCCACGGCACGATCGAGAAGCGCGTGGACGCGGCGATCGTCCGCATCGAGGCGCTGGCCACCGCGCTGTCGGCCGTGACGCGCATCCGCGTCGAAGACCTGGCCTAGGGGAAGCCGCGCATGAATCTCAACCAGGTCACCGTCGCGGTGTCCGACATCGATCGCTCGGTGCGTTTCTATCGCACGCTCGGCCTCGAGCCGGTCGTGCTGGCGCCGCACTACGCGCGCTTCGTCTGCCCCGACGGGCGCAGCACGATGTCGATCCACCGCATCGACGGCGTGGCGGTGGCGGCGTCGACGACGGTCGTGTACTTCGAGTGCGACGATCTCGACGCGACGGTCGACGCGCTGATCGCCGCCGGACTGGCGTTCGACAGCGCCCCCGCCGACCGGCCGTGGCTGTGGCGCGAAGCGCGCCTGGCCGACCCCGACGGCAACCCCATCTGCCTGTTCCACGCCGGCGTCCATCGCATCGACCCGCCGTGGCGCGTCCAGCCGGACACCGGCGCATCGACGGCGTTCGCATGAACTACGTCTCCACGCGCGGCGGCTCGTTCGCCACCGGCCGCGAGGGCGGCGCCGCCTTCCTCGACATCCTGCTCGAAGGCCTCGCGCCCGACGGCGGCCTGGCGATGCCCGAAAGCTATCCGGAGATCGACCGCGACACGCTCGACGTGTGGCGCTTCCTGTCGTATCCCGAACTGGCGTTCGAGGTCGTGCGGCTGTTCGCGACCGACATCCCGTCGCGCGACCTGCGCGGCCTCGTCATGAACACCTATACGGCGGCCGCGTTCGGCGGTCACGAGACGACGCCGATGACGTCGCTGGCCGCCTACGCGCCGGGGGTCCTGTTGCAGGGTCTGTCGAACGGCCCGACGCTGGCGTTCAAGGACCTGGCGATGCAGTTGCTCGGCCATCTCTTCGAGTACGCGCTGGCCCGTACCGGAGAGCCGCTCAACATCGTCGGCGCCACGTCGGGGGATACCGGCAGCGCGGCCGAGTACGCACTGCGCGGCAAGCGCGGCATCCGCGTCTTCATGCTGTCGCCGCTCGGCCGCATGAGCGCGTTCCAGACCGCGCAGATGTTCTCGCTGCAGGACGACAACATCCACAACCTCGCGGTGCGCGGCGTGTTCGACGACTGCCAGGATCTCGTCAAGGCGATCAGCGCGGACGCGGACTTCAAGCGCGCGCAGTCGATCGGCACCGTCAACTCGATCAACTGGGCGCGGGTCGTCGCGCAGGTCGTCTACTACTTCCGCGGCTACTTCATGGCGACGTCGAACAACGACGAGCGCGTGTCGTTCACGGTGCCGTCGGGCAACTTCGGCAACATCTGCGCGGGCCACATCGCCCGCATGATGGGACTGCCGATCGAGCGCCTGGTGTGCGCGACCAACGAGAACGACGTGCTCGACGAGTTCTTCCGCACCGGCGTCTATCGCGTGCGCTCGGCCGCGGAGACGCACGCCACCAGCAGCCCGAGCATGGACATCAGCAAGGCGTCCAACTTCGAGCGCTTCGTGTTCGACCTGGTGGGTCGCGATGCCGACGCGCTGAAGGCGTTGTGGCGGCAGGTCGACGTCCACGGTCGCTTCGACCTGTCGTCGACCGGGTCCTTCGCCGAAGTGCGCGAACGCTACGGCTTCGCGTCGGGCTCGTGCTCGCACGCGGAGCGCATCGCCGTGATCCGCGACGTCCATGCGGCGACCGGCCACGTCGTCGACCCGCATACGGCGGTAGCCCTCAAGGTGGCCCGCGAGCAGGTGCGACCCGGCGTCCCGATGGTCGTGCTCGAGACGGCCCGACCCGCCAAGTTCGGCGAGACGATCCGCGAGGCGCTGGGCCGCGACGCGCCCTGGCCGGCGGGCTTCGAGGACCTGCTCGAGCGGCCGCAGCGCGTGATCGAGCTGCCGGCCGACGTCGATGCGCTGAAGCGCTACATCGTCGACGTCACCTCGCGATCGCCGGCCTGACGGTGCGCGTCAGGCCGGCGCGATGGCGCCCGGCGCGACGCTGTCGGTCTGCACCGCGTCGATTGCCCGCCACGCAGCGCTTCCCGGCCCGGCTTCGAACAACTGTCCGCAGGTGTCGAGGTACGCCGCCAGCATGACCAGCAGCTTGTGCGCGGCCGGCGGCAGGTGACGCCCGAGGCGGCTGATCAGCTGGACCGACGTGTCGCGCAGCACCGGACTCTCGAACGGCACCGCGGCGAACTCGCCGCGCGCGATCTCCTTGCCGACTGCGAGGAGCGGCAGCAGCGTGACGAATTCGCCGGCGCGCATCAGGTCCTTCAGCAGCACCAGCGAGTTGGCGGTGATGGCCGGCTGCAGCGTCACGCGTTCGGCCGCCTCGGCAACCTTCAGCAACTGTCGGGTCCGGAACGACGACTGCGGCAGGCAGAGCGGCTGGCCGACCAGGTCCGGCAGGCTCAGGCTGCGGCGCCGCGCCAGCACGTGGTCCGCACGCATGGCGACCACCAGCGGCTGCCGCATCGCGGCGCGCACGCGAATGCGCGGATCGTCCGACGACTGGAACGCCAGGCCGAGATGCGCTTCGTCGTCGACGACCAGTTGCGTCACCTCGTTGGACGACGCGGCCATGTGCACGTCGATCTGGACGCCTTCGTGGCGCGCCGCGAAACGACTCAGCACGCCGGATAGCGCCTCGCCGACGAATCCCTCGCCGATCACCAGCTTGACCTGCCCCGAGCGCAGCCCCTTCAGGTCCGAAAGCCGCATGTCGAACGCTTCGCGATGCGCGAGGTGCTCGCAGTAGTAGGCGACCATCAGGTGCCCGGCTTCCGTCAGCTTGACGCTGCGGCGCCCGTGCTCGATCAACGCGATGCCCGATTCGCCTTCGAGCTGGGCGATCTGCCGGCTGATCGACGACACGGCCACGCCGAGCCGGTCGGCCGCGGCCCGCATCGAGCCGAGTTTCGCGGCTTCGTTCAGATAACGCAGGCTGAGTTCGTGCATCGCATCACCGGTGAAGACAGGCCGCAACTTCGCTCGATCGTCGGATGCCTCGCGGAATGCTTCGGCAACGGACGAGGCGACGAAAGCAGGTCGTCCGCGTCATGCAAGTGACGTGCCATCGATGACGACGCAATCGGTGCGCCGACCCGCTCGCGGCGGCGCGTTACGGTAGCAGCAGGATCTTGTCGACGCTGGCGCGGCTCTCGAGCAGCCGATGCGCGTCCGCCGCCTCCGCGAGCGCGAAGCGTCGTGCGATGCGCGGCACGACGCGCTGCTGCGCGAACAGCGCGGTCATTCGCCGCCACGCGGTGTCGACCGTCCAGCAGCGCTCTGCCATCAACACGCTGAGGTTGAACAGGGCGCAGACGGCCGATCGATCGAGCAACGCGGCCACGTCGGGTCGCGGCAGGCTGCCGCCGGCGGCTCCGGCGACGACGATGCGCCCGAGCGGGGCGAGCACGGCTTCGGCCTGGGCGAACAGGGCACCGCCGACCGTCTCGACGACCAGGTCGACGCCGCGTCCGGCGGTGAGGGCCAGGACCTGCGCGGCGAGTCGACCGTC
>CAHJXF010000169.1 GCA_903644065.1 Betaproteobacteria bacterium | reverse complement strand
CGGCAGGTGGATGTGCACGGCGGTCCCGCGGCCGAGCGCCGTGTCGATCGTGACGAAGCCCTCGGACTGCTTGGCGAAGCCGTACACCTGGCTCAGGCCGAGGCCCGTGCCCTTGCCGATCTCCTTGGTCGTGAAGAACGGCTCGAAGACATGGGCCACGACGTCGGGCGGCATGCCGGTCCCCGTGTCGCGGACCGAGACCACCACGTAGTCGCCCGGCTTCGCGCCGTGCCGTGCCGCCGCCGCCGCATCGAGCGTGCGGTTGTCGGTCGCCAGCGTCAGCGTGCCGCCGTCGGGCATCGCGTCGCGGGCGTTGATCGCGAGGTTGAGGATGGCGGTCTCGAGCTGGTGCGGATCGGTGCGGCAACGCCACGGGTCGGGCGCACGCTGGATGTCGATGGCCACCATCTCGCCGACCGCCCGGTCGAGCAGCGGCTCGAACGACGGCACGAGGTCGTCGATGCGGATCACCTCGACCTGCAGGTCCTGGCGGCGCGAGAAAGCCAGCAGCTGATGGTTGAGACGGGCGCCGCGCGCCACGCCGCTGCGCGCCGCCTCGAGCAGGCGCGTGGTCCGCGGGTCGACCGGCAGACGACGCGCCAGCAGGTCGAGACTGCCGCCGATCACCAGCAGCAGGTTGTTGAAGTCGTGCGCGATACCGCCGGTGAGCTGCCCGACCGCCTCCATCTTCTGCGCCTGGCGCAGCTGCTCCTCGACGGCCCGCTGCTCGGTCACGTCCGAGACCACGCCGGCGATGCGCACCGCGCGGCCGCCCTCGTAGTAGGTGCGGGCGCGGACGTCGAGCCAGCGCACCGCCTGGTCGCCGGCGCGCTGGATGCGCCGCTCGAAGGCCACCTTGCCGCTCCGCTCCGCTTCGTCGAACGCGCCGGCGACGACATCGCGGTCCTCTGGCACGAAGTGTTCGAGGGCACGCGCCAGCGTCCAGCTCGGCACCGGCTCCGAGTAGCCGAAGATGCGGTCGTGGCCGAGCGAATGCCGTGCCGCGCCGCTGGCCAGGTCGATCTCCCAGTTGCCCATGCCGGCGGCTTCGAGCGCGAGACGCAGGCTGTCCTCGACGCGGCGCCGCTCGTCGATCTCGGCGGCCAGGCGCGCGTTGGCGGCCGCCAGTTCCTCGGTCCGTCGACGGTTGTGCGTGAGGTCGGTGACGACGCCGCAGATCACGCGCGGCATGTCCTCGTCGACCTCGAGGTCGACGAGGGAGACGTTGACCGGGATCGCATGGCCGTCCGCGGCCAGCAGCGAGAACTCGTGCGCCTCGGCGGCGCGCGACGTGTCGTGCAGCAGGTCGAGCAGCGCGGCCCCTTCGTCCACCGCCACGAAGCCGGCGACGTTCTCGCCCAGCAACGTCTCGCGTCGCACCTGCAGGATGGTCGCGAAGCGCTGGTTGCAGTAGAGGATGGTGCCGTCGCCGCTCAGCGTGACGGCCCCTTCCTGCATCTGCTCGATCAGCACGCGATAGGGCCGGTCCGCGTTCTCGAGCGTGTAGACCAGCTGCCCGGCAGGGCTTCCGACCACCACGGCATCGACATCGCCGTTACGGATCGCCTCGAGCGTCTGCTCGGCTTCGTCGAGCCGCGCGCGCAGTTCGACGAGCGTGGCCGTCTCGTCCTGCATCGCCTGGGTCGCCTCGCGGTCCCGAGCCATCAGCGTTCGGCGGGCAACGGTGCGAGATCGAGGCCGCGAATCACCCGTTCCTTGTTGGACAGGTCGCCGATGATGCGGCGGATCGGTGCGGGCAGGATCTTGACCAGCGTAGGCGTCGCGACGATCTGGAACTCGCGGGTGGCCTCCGGGTTCTCGTAGACGTCGATCACCTCGAGCTGATAGCGGCTGTCGAGTCGCTCGACGCAGATGCGGCGCAGGTTCTCGAGCGCGCGCGTCGAGCGCGGCGTCGACCCGCTGATGAACAGCCGCAGGCGGTAGCGCTCCTCGACGGCCTCTTCGCCTGGGCCGTCGCCCACTCCGCCGCTCGACACGTCTGCGCTCATGCGTCTGCGCTCATGCGTCTGCGCTCATGCGCGGGTCGCGCCCTTCGACCCGTCGCCGTCGCGCAGGTCGAGGCCGACCAGCACGCGTTCGGTGTCGGACAGATTGCCGATGATCCGCTTGAGCGGCGGCGGCAGACGCCGCACCAGCGTCGGCAGCGCGACGATCTGGTCGCCTGCCGCGAGCTGCGGCGTGACGAGCAGGTCGACGACTTCGATGGTGCAGCGTCCGTGCAGGTGTTCCTTGCAGATGCGCCGCAGGTTGGCGACCGCCGCGAGCGACTTCGGCGTCTGTCCCGCGACGTAGAGACGCAGGTTGTATTCGTGGCCACCGTCCGGGGAGCCGTCGTCGCCGCGCTCGCCTTGCGCGCCGCCTTCCGACGCGCCCTGCGTGCGGGCGGCGCTTTCGTGCCGCGCCGCGACGTCGTCCGCGTCTGCCGAGGTCCGCTGCGTCACGTGCGCCTCCGGGCCATCGATGCGCGGTCCGCGGACAACGCGTTCTCGCGCGCTTCTTCCTGTTCGATCAGCATCGCCACCTCGCTTTCCTCGGCCTCGAGCGCCGCGCGCATCTCGTCGATCTGGCGCTCGGCCGCGATGCGCCGGCGCTGCAGCTCGCGGCGACGTCGCTCGGTCGTCTGGCGCCGCGTCAGTCCGGCCTCGCGTTCCTGCGCCTCGCGCGCCGCGCGAGCGGACCCGGTGAGCACGCCGTCCGGTCCGACGTACGCATCGATCATCTCGATGCCGCGGTCGGTCAGCCGGTACTCGCGCAACTGCTTCGAGTGATTCATGCCGCGCGACTTCAGCAGGTACAGCACGCGGTTGCGTTCGCCGTTGGCCTCGAGGTCGCGGAGCGACACCCACGTGTCCATCAGCGACGACACGCTGCGATCGGTTTCGTCCATCTGCTCGCCCGCCTCGGACAGGCTGGTGAAGACGGCGGTGATGCCGCGGGTCTTGCAGAGGTCGGCGAGGCGCACGAGAGTGGCGTGGATCTCCGTGGTGGGCCCGCGGAAAGCCGATATCGGATCGACTACCAGGATAGCGGGGTCCACGCGCTCGATGTCCCGGTTCATGCGCGCGAGGTGCATCTCGAAGCCGTACAGGCTGGGGCGGGCGGCCTCGAAGGTCAGCAGGCCGGCCGCGATGTGGCGACCGAGGTCGATGCCCACCGAGCGCATGTTGCGCACCACCTGGTCGGGCGACTCCTCGAATGCGAAGTACAGGCAGCGCTGGCCACGCGCGCACGCCGCGTCGACGAACGACGCGCCGAAGGTGGACTTGCCGGTGCCGGCCAGTCCCGAGACCAGGATGCTGGAGCCGCGGAAGTAGCCACCGATGCCGAGCATCGCGTCGAGCCCGGCCACGCCGGTGGGTATCGCGTCGTCGAAGATCGCGTGGCCGAGTCCCGCCGACGTGATCGGCAGCACGCTGATGCCCTGGTCGTCGATCAGGAAGGGATATTCGTTGGTGCCGTGCGCCGAGCCGCGGTACTTGACGACCCGCATGCGCCGGGTCGTGACCTGGTCCTCCACCCGGTTGTCCAGCAGGATCACGCAGTCGGACACGTATTCCTCGATGCCGTAGCGGGTCAGTTGTCCGTCGCCCCGCTCGCCGGTGATGATCGCGGTCACGCCGCGCTCCTTCAGCCACGCGAACAAGCGGCGCAGTTCGGCGCGCAGGATGCCGGTATCGGCCAGGCCCGAGAACAGCGCCTCGACGGTGTCGAGCACGACGCGCTTCGCGCCGACCCGGTCGATGGCGTAGCCGAGGCGGACGAACAGGCCCTCGAGGTCGTACTCGCCGCTCTCCTCGATCTCGGAGCGCTCGATGCGGACGTGATCGACGACCAGCTGCCGGTCGGCGACCAGCCGGTCGATGTCGTAGCCGAGCGAGGCCACGTTCTCGCCGAGATCCGCCGCGCGCTCCTCGAAGCTCATGAACACGCCGCTCTCGCCGAACCGCGTCGCGCCGTTGACGAGGAACGTCATCGCGAACAGCGTCTTGCCGCAGCCCGCCGAGCCACACAGCAACGTCGGGCGACCGGTCGGCAAGCCCCCGAGAGTCAGCGCGTCGAGCCCGGTGATGCCGCTCGGCGTCTTCGACAGTCCGGGGAAGACGCCGGACGACGATCCGTTCGCGGCAGCAGGGCTGTGGTTCATGGCGTGGCGTCCGACGGGCGTTCGACGGACCACGAAGCCGGGTGGATCCCGCGATGCGTGTCCGCGCTTGCGATGATAACGGAGCGACGGCCGGAAGCGACTCCGGCTGGCTCGGCGAAGCGGCCGGCCGGACCGGTGAAACGCCGTCGTCGAGCTCCGTTCTGCCTTATGAGCGGATGGATGAAATGTCTTTGGCGCCGAGTCCGACCGCGCGCGCGATCCGTCACGCTAGATTGCGCCGTTGCCGAGGCGACGACGTCACGATGCCCGCTGGGCCGACGACGTCGCGCAGCATTCCGTTCATCATCCGATCGAGGACCACCCATGGCCAAGCAATCTCCCCAGTCGAACCCGGTCCCCGCGGGCCTGGTCGACGAATCGCACGACGCCGTCGAACCGACCCTGCACCAGCAGGACGGCGGCCAGTCGCACGAGACGCAGAAGTACGGCGACGTCGTGCCGATGCCGCACGCGTTGCCCGACGATGCCGCGCGGAACAGCGTGATGGCGCTCAACACGGTGCTGGCCGACACCATCACGCTGCGCGACATGTACAAGAAGCATCACTGGCAGGTGGTCGGCCCGACCTTCAACCAGTTGCACCTGATGTACGACGAGCACTTCACGGCGCAGGTCGAGCTCGTCGACCTGCTGGCCGAGCGCATCCAGATCCTGGGCGGCATCTCGCTCGCGATGTCGGCCGACATCGCCGAGGAGACGCGCATCCCGCGCCCGCCGCGCGGCCGCGAGCCGGCGTCGGTACAGCTGTCGCGCCTGATCGATGCGCACACGCTGATCATCAAGGAAGCGCGCGAACTGGCCGAAAAGGCGCAGGACGACAAGGACTCGGGCACCAACGACCTGCTGGTCAGCAACGTGCTGCGCACCAACGAGTTGCAGGTGTGGTTCCTGTCCGAGCACCTGGTCGCCGCGACGCCGGTCTGACCGGTCTGCAATGTCAGACCGCGGCCAGGCGCTCGCCGCGGGCGATCGCGGCTGCCACGGGCTCGTGGTCCGCGCTCGACGCGATCAGGTCGAGGAGGACGGTGGCGAGGAACAATGCGGCCCGGTCCTCGCCGACCCGGCCCAGTGCCTCGGCCAGGACACCGTAGATCCGATCGAGCGACTCGACGGCGGGCGAGTCGCTCATGCCGGCGCCACCTGCCGTCCGGGGATCCGTGCCGACGCTACGGGCGGGTGGTCCCGGCGTCGCGCCACGTAACCGTCGGGCCGGACGAGGACGACCGTGCCGTCCGCGGCGAGGTAGCGGGCCCGGGCTTCGCCCGCAGCGTCGATGACCCGCTCGGTCGACGGCGCGCCGCTCGCGGTGAGAGGGGCCACGGGGACCACGCGGACGACGCGCGCGTCCGTCCCCTGCAGGTCGACCGGCCCATCGCCGAACACCAGCGCGACGTAGCCGTCGCCGAAGCACTGCGACAGGTGCGTCAGCGACGGATGCGCGATGCGGGCTTCCGGCGCCGGCCGACCGACCAGCGCGCCGGTGCCGTCGTCGTCCGGGCGGCACGGATAGGCGATGGGCGTCGACTGGCGCGGATTGATCAACGATCGCACCGCCGGCTCGTCGAGCGCGAGCCGCAGCGCCGCGTCGCGCATCAGGCGGAAGCCGAAGTGCGGCGGCGCCATGAACTCGGTGCTCTTGGCGCCGTACGCGATGTTCTCGCGCGCGGCGTGCCGGCGCTCTGCGGTGTAGCTGTCGAGCAGCGCCCCGGGCTGGCTGCCGTCGATCACGGCGGCCAGTTTCCACGCCAGGTTGCCCGCGTCGTCCAGACCCGAGTTCAGGCCGCGGACGCCGAAGATCGGCACCAGGTGCGCCGCGTCGCCGGCGAACAGCACGCGACCGTGGCGGTAGTCGTCGAGCGTCAGGCACTTGGCGTCGTAGAGCGAGATCCACAGCGGCTTCCACGGCGCCGTTTCGCCGATCATCTCGAGGTGGCTTCGCACCCGCGGCAGCACGTTTTCGGGCTTCACCGCCTCGACCGCGTCCTCGTCGTCGGCGATCTGATAGTCGATGCGCCAGACGTTCCCCGGCTGCCGGTGCATCAGCAGCGTCGAGCCGGGATTGGACGGGGGGTCGAACCACGCCAGCCGCTCGACCTCGCGCGCGCTCTCCTGTTCGATGTCGACGATCACGTAGCGGCCTTCGTACTGCGTGCCGTGCATGCGCAGGCCGAGGCGTTCGCGCACGGTGCTGCGTCCGCCGTCGCAGGCGACCAGCCAGCCGGCCCTGAGCGTCGTTCGACGACCCGCCTCGTCCTCGACGTCGACGTCGACCCCGTCGGCGTGGTTACGCAGGTCGACGACCCGCGTCGACCGGAGGATGGTGCCGCCGGCGCCCTCGAACGCCTTCGCCGCGGCCTCCTCGACGTGGTACTGCTGCACGTTGACCATCGGCGCGAAACGCTCGCCGGCATCGCTCGGCATGGTGAAGTGCAGCACCTCGCGATCGCGGAAGTAGCTGCGGCCGCCGACCCACGGCAGGCCGATCGCCCCGATGGCGGCATCGGCGCCGATCCATCCGAGAATCTCCATCGAGCGGCGCGACAGGCAGATCGCGCGACTGCCGGTGCAGTAGCCGGCGTCGGCCTCGACGACCAGGGTGCGGATGCCGCGTCGCTGCAGCAGCGCCGCGGCGACCAGGCCCACCGGCCCGCCGCCGGCGACGACGACGGGCCAGGCGTCCCCGCGAGGACGGTCGATCGACGATGCAGCCACCGTTTCCCCGGTCTTGAAATTAGTTGATTAATCAACTATATTTTCGAATCGTCGCGAAGTCAACGCAGCCCTTCGCTGCCGTGCACCCATCCGAAGTTCGCTCCAACAGCGCCATGACCGAAGCCGCATCGCTCGATCGCTTCCTCACGTGGCGCCTGCATGCGCTGGCGCGCCTCACCGACCAGGACAGCGGCGACGCCTATCTCGCGCAGTGCGGCGTGTCGCTGAGCGACGGCCGGTGTCTCGCGGCGATCGGCTCGTTCGCGCCGCTGTCGCTCAACGACCTGGCGCGCCGCGCGAACCAGGACAAGAGCCAGGCCAGCCGCTCCGCCAAGTCGCTGGTCGAGCGCGGCCTGGTGCGAAAGCAGGCGAGCCCGGCCGACGGTCGCGGCATCGTGCTGACGCTGACCAGGTCGGGCCGCGCCGCCTACCGCAAGGCGATGCGGCTGATCGCGGCGCGGAACGACGAGGTCTTCGCGGTGCTGGACGCCGGCGAGCGGCGGTTGCTGGGCGCGCTGGTCGACCGGGTGATCGCCGCGAAGC
>CAHJXF010000168.1 GCA_903644065.1 Betaproteobacteria bacterium | reverse complement strand
GCAGGCTGGCGCCGACGCCGACGCCGCCGCGCTCGATGGTGGCTTCGAACCGGCCGCGCGCGAACGGCAGCACGCCGGTACCGGCCACCGCACCGAACAGCACGGCGCTGATGACGCTGCCCGCGTCGGCCGCCGCCTGCTCCATGTCGAAGTGCACGAAGCGCTTGGCGGCCGCGCCGGCGTGCGCCAGCAAGGTCTGGCCGTCGACGCGACCGTCGCCCATCGCGGTCTTCTCGGTGATCGAATAGACGCGATGGGTCGATGCCACCAGCGTCGTGCGATCCGGCGTCACGAGGCCGCGCTGCACGGCGCGGCCGGCTTCCATCAGCTCGGAAGCGATCACCAGGTCGACATCGCCCGGCAGCGGCATCAGCGCGAGCACCGGGTGCCCGCCGTCCTCGGCCGCCCGCGCGGCCGGATACAGCTCGACGTAGTAGATCGTGGCGCCGGTGCGCTGGGCGACGCCCGGCACCGAGGTGGTCTGCGCGATATAGCCGTCGGCTTCGCCGAGGTCGACCAGCCAGTCGGCCAGCACGCCGCCGCCCTCGCCGCCCATCGCGAGGATGGCGATCTTGATCGGCTGCGTGCCGCGGCTCATCGCGCTCGATGCCTCAGAACGCGTAGCGCTCGCGCGACCGCGCGGCACGGCGCTGCAAGGTGCCGATCACGGCACCGCGCAGCCGTTGGCGCAGCCGGTCCCAGCGCGTGGGGTTGCTGACGATCTCGGCGCGGTAGAACGACGGGCACAGCACCGCCGCGTGCGCCACCTCGCCGCACAGGCCGCAACCCACGCACGACTCGAGCACGGTCGCGACCGGGTCGGTGCGCAGCGGATCGGGGTTGGCCTTGATCGACAGCGACGGACAGCCCGACAGGCGGATGCACGAGTGGTCGCCGGTACAGGTGTCGGCGTCGATGCCGAAGCGCTCGCGCACCACGCGCCGGCCTTCGGCGATGGCCTTTCGCACGCGCGGCTTCTCGCGCCGCTGCAAGTTGAGCATGCATTCGGACTGCGCGATCAGCACCTTGGGTCCCGGCGCCCGCGTGGTCAGCGCCTCGCGCAGGGTGTCGCGCATGGCGGCGACGTCGTAGGTTCGACGCAGCGTGCGCACCCACTCGACGCCGACGCCGCGGACGGCGCGCTCGATCGCATGGCCGGTGCTGCGGGTGGGGTTCTGCGCGGTCGACGACAGGATGTCCTGTCCGCCGGTGGCCGACGTGTAGCTGTTGTCGACGATCAGCGTCAGGTTGTCGCTGCGGTTGAACACCGCGTTGGCGATGCCGCTGGTCAGCCCGTTGTGCCAGAAGCCGCCGTCGCCCATCACGCTGATCGCGCGCTTGTGCGGCGTCCGCGAGCCGTCGGCGTTGGGCGGCGGGTTCAGCGCCGCCGCGCCGGCGCTGCCGAGCCCGTAGCCCATCGTGGTGTTGCCGAGGTCGAACGGCGGCAGGATCGAGAACAGATGGCAGCCGATGTCGGCGCTGACGTGATGCGCGCCGAGCTCGCGCTCGACCAGCTTCATCGCGGTGAAGATGGGGCGCTCCGGACAGCCGGTGCAAAACCCGGGCGGGCGGCTGTTGACGCTGGCGGCCAGCGGCGTCAGCGGGATGGTCTTGGCGCGGCTCACCGCGCGCACCTCGGGTGCCTGGGTCACGGCTGCCCGGGTCACGGGTGCGGGCGACGGCTGCAGTCGACCGTGGCGTTCGAGGAACGCGCGCACGCCGTCCAGCAAGACCGCCGCGGTGTACTCGCCGGCGGGCGGCAGCAGGTCCTTGCCGTGCAGCGTGGTCGTCGAGCCGGCCTGGCGCAGGATCGTCGCGACGTTCTGCTCGACGAAGTTGGGCTGGCCCTCCTCGACCATCAGCACGGCTCGCTTGCCCATGCAGAAGCGCTGGACCTCGCGGTCGATCACCGGATAGGCGACGTTCATCACGTAGAGCGGGATGGTGGTGGCGCCGTACACGTCGGCCACGCCGAGCCGCTCGAGCACGCGCAGCAGCGTGTTGTAGCTGCCGCCCTGCACGACGATGCCGATGTCGGCGGCGTCCTCTGCGAAGAACTCGTTCAGGCCGCGCTCCTCGATGAAGCGCACCGCGGCCGGCCAGCGGTCGACGATCTTCTCCTGTTCGTGCGCGAAGCTGGCCGGCGGCAGCACGATGCGGCCGGTGTCGCGCCGCGGATGGTCGAGCGCGTCGCCGATGCCGAACGACGGGCGGCGATTGTCGGACGCCGTGAACTCGCCGTGCACGTGGCAGGCACGGATGCGCAGCTGCAGCATGACCGGCGTGCGGCTCGCCTCGGACAACTCGAAGCCGTCCTTGACCGCCTGCACGATCGACGGCAGGTTGGGACGCGGATCGAGCAGCCAGATCTGCGACTTCATCGCGAACGCGTGGCTGCGCTCCTGCATGATCGACGAGCCCTCGCCGTAGTCCTCGCCGACCACGATCAGCGCACCGCCGGTGACGCCGCCCGATGCCAGGTTGGCGAGCGCGTCCGACGCGACGTTGGTGCCCACGGTGGCCTTGAACGTGACGGCACCGCGCAGCGGGTAGTTGACCGACGCCGCGAGCGTGGCGGCGGCGGTCGCCTCGCTCGCGCTGTTCTCGAAGCGGATGCCGTGCTCGGACAGGATGTCCTGCGCATCGGCCAGCACGTCCATCAGGTGCGAGATGGGCGCGCCCTGGTAGCCGGCGACGTAGGCCACGCCCGACTCGAGCAGCGCCTTGGTCACGGCCAGGATGCCTTCGCCGCGAAAGACCGCACCGGCCCCCAGACGCAACTTCTGGACTTCTTCGACGAACGAACGTTCTGCCATGACGACCTCCGACGCGGACCGATCGCGAGACGACGACGGTCGCAGGCGAAGCGACACGCAAGCAACGTGCCGTGCCGTCAATTTAGTTCAAGTCCCGACATATGAAAAGTCATAGGTTATCCGGCGGGCCATCTTGTGCGGCGCGGCACGGCGGGCTCGCCGGTCGGCGACCTAGAATCGGTGCATGACGAGACCTCCAGAAGCATCCGATGCACCGCCGACAGGCGCGTTCGTCGACGACTACCTGCCCGCGCTGCTTTCTCAGGCGAGCCAGCTGATCTCCGGCGAGTTCCACCGCGTCGTCACGGCCAAGGGCTTCACGGTGTCCGAGTGGCGGGTGCTGGCCAGCCTGGCGGGCGGGCGCACGCTCAGCATCGGGCAACTCGCCGGCGTCGCGACCATCAAGCAACCGACCGTGACGCGCATCCTCGACCGCATGGAAGCGACCGGCGAAGTCCGTCGGCTGCCGCATCCGCACGATCGGCGTGTGACGCTGGTGCGCATCACGGCCAAGGGGACGCGCGCGGTCGACAAGTTGATTCCTCTGGCCACCGAACATGCCGAGCGCGTGCTCGCCCCGTTCGGACGTCAGCGGGCCGCCGGCCTCACCGCGATGCTGAAGCAGATGATCGCGTTGCACCGCGCCGTCGCGCCGCCCGAAACCGACGTCTGAGGGCACGATCGTCACGCGATCCGGGGCCGCGGAGCCGGCCGCCGGTCGGCGGCGACGGGTGCACTGCGAGGAAGGCGTCGTGGCCGGACGGGGCGTTCCGCTTCGAGCCGCCGCACGACGCGGCGTGTGTCCGTTCCCCTGGCTCGAGCCGGCCGGAGGCCCCGCGCGCCCGGCCCGTGCCGAGGCTTCGTTACGATACGGCTCCCGCCCTCCTCGCCGACGCCCGATCGGCTGTGCCTGCAACCATGGCCTTACCCGACCTCAGCGTCTTCTTCGCCCCGACCGGCAAGCTCCACCTCGCGATCAATCTCGGCAATCCGGTCCTCGCCCGGCGCGACGCCGACGGACGGGTCGCCGGCGTTTCGGTCGACCTCGGCCGCGCGCTCGCGGACCGGCTCGACATCGGCTGCGAACTGATCGTCGTCGACAGCGCCGGCAAGTCGGTCGACGTCGTGAGCGGCGAGGAGGCCGATGTCGGCTTCTTCGCGATCGATCCGGTCCGCGGCGCGCGCATCGCGTTCACCGCGCCGTACCTGCTGATCCAGGGCGCGTACCTGGTCCGCGACGGCGACCCGATCCGCGCCGTCGACGAGGTCGATCGACCCGGCAAGCGCGTCGTGGTCGGGCGCGGCAGCGCCTACGACCTGTTCCTCACCCGCGAGCTGAAGCACGCCACGATCGTGCGGGCAGAGTCGTCGCAGGCCGTGGTCGACACGTTCCTGCGCGAAGGCGCCGACGTGGCCGCCGGCGTGCGCCAGCCGCTCGAGGCCGATGCGCGGCGGGTCGGCGGCCTGCGGGTGCTCGACGGGCGCTTCATGACGATTCGCCAGGCGGTCGGCGTGCCGAAGAGTCGCGGCGCCGACGCCGCCGCGTTCCTCGTCGACTTCGTCGAGGAGATGAAGGCCAGCGGCTTCGTCGCGGACTCGCTCGCCCGCCACGGCATCGACGGCGCCGCGGTCGCGCCGGCCGGATCGCCGGACTGATCCGGCGACGGACCCCGGATGCCCAGCAAGCCGGTCAGGCTCGTCGTCGGTCTCGGCAATCCCGGTGCGACGTACGCGACCACGCGCCACAACGCGGGTTTCTGGTTCGTCGAGCGGCACGCCGGGAACGCCCGGGCCGGCTGGCGCGTCGAGCGCGGCTTCCATGGACTGGTCGCGAAGGACGGACCGCGCTGGCTGTTGATGCCGGACACCTTCATGAACCGCTCCGGCCTCGCGGTCGGTGCCCTCGCCCGCTTCTACAAGATCCTGCCCGACGAGATCCTGGTCGTGCACGACGAGCTCGATCTCGACCCGGGCGTCGTCCGGCTCAAGCTCGGCGGCGGCGCCGCCGGACACAACGGCCTGCGCGACATCGCGAGCGTGCTGACCACGCCGCAGTTCTGGCGGCTGCGCCTGGGCATCGGCCATCCCCGCACGCTCGGCCTGCAGCAGCCGGTGGTCGACTTCGTGCTGCAACCGCCGCGGCGCGACGAGCGGAAGCTGATCGACGACGCCATCGAACGCGGCCTCGACGTGCTGCCGCGCTTCGTCGACGGCGACAGCGAGGGCGCGATGATGGCGCTGCACACCGCGGTCCCGAAGTGATCGTGGAACACGTCGTCGCGCTTCATCCGTCGCGCTTCATCCGTCGCGCTTCATCCGTCGCGCTTCAGCCGTCGCACCTCACCCGTCGCGCGTGCCGGATGCCGCCCCGCACGTTTCATCGGCGGACCAGGCCCTTCGTCGCGACCGGTCCGGATCTTCGACGCGACGCGGCATGATGTGCCGACCTCGACAATGCAGGAGACCCGCATGACCCGCTTGCTGTCCACCGCGTCGCTGGCCGCGCTGCTCGCCACCACGCCGATCGCCGAACCCGCTCTCGCGCAAACCGGCACCGCCGCCCCGCACCACGACGTCCGCGACTTCTTCAGGAAGCCGGAGCGCTCGTTCTTCCGCCTCTCGCCCGACGGCCGGCACCTGGCGTATCTCGCGCGGAGCAACGGCCGCCAGAACGTCTTCGTGCAGTCGCTCGACACGAACGGCGCGCCGAGCGGAACACCGACCGCGCTGACGAACGAGTCGGCCCGCGACGTCGGCAGCTTCTTCTGGAAGGGAGACCGGCACATCGTCTACGTCAAGGACTTCGGCGGCGACGAGAACTTCCACGTGTTGTCGGTCGCGATCGACGGCCGGGGCGACGGCCGCGACCTGACACCGTTCGACGGCGTGCGCGCCGGCATCGTCGACGACCTGCAGGACGACGACCGCCACATGCTGGTGTCGCACAACCGGCGCGACAAAAAGGTGTTCGACGTGTTCCGCGTCGACGTGACGACCGGCGCCGCCACGCTCGTCGCGCAGAACCCCGGCAACATCGTCGGCTGGGTCACCGACCACGCGGGCCGGCTCCGCGCGGCGGTCGCCAGCGACGGCGTCGACAGCTCGCTGCTGTACCGCGACGCCGAGTCGCAGCCGTTCAGGACCCTGTTGACGACCGACTTCAAGGAAGCCGTCGAGCCGTTCTTCTTCACGTTCGACGACCGGCGGCTCTACGTCAACTCGAACCGCGGGCGCGACCGGAAGGCGATCTTCGAGTTCGACCCGAAGACCGCGAAGGAAGGCCGGCTGATCTACGAGCACCCCGAAGTCGACGCGTACGGGCTCGACTTCTCGCGCAAGCGCAAGGTGCTGACCGAGATCACGTACTCGGACTGGAAGAGCGAACGGAAGGTGATCGACCCGGTCATGGCCGCGATCTACGACGATCTCGCGCGGCGACTGCCGGGCTACGACGTGCTGCTGCAGAACGCGACGAAGGACGAGACGCGCTTCGTGGTGGCCGCCTACAACGACCGGACGCAGGGCGCCCGGTACGTGTACGACGCGAGTCGAAAGACGCTCAGCAAGCTCGGCGACATCCAGCCGGACCTGGCCGAGGCGGACATGGCGCCGATGAAGCCGATCACCTACCCGGCCCGCGACGGGCGGACCATCCACGGCTACCTGACGCTGCCGGTCGGCGTCGAGGCGAAGAACCTGCCGCTCGTGGTCAACCCGCACGGCGGCCCATGGGCACGCGACATCTGGGGCTTCAATCCCGAGGTGCAGTTCCTCGCCAACCGCGGCTACGCCGTGCTGCAGATGAACTTTCGCGGCTCGACCGGCTACGGCCGCGACTTCTGGCAGGCGAGCTTCAAGCAGTGGGGCCGGGCGATGCAGGACGACATCACCGACGGCGTCGAGTCGCTGAAGCAGCAAGGCATCGCGGACCCGAAGCGCATCGCGATCTACGGCGGCAGCTACGGCGGCTACGCGACGCTGGCCGGCGTCGCCTTCACGCCGGACCTGTACGCCGCCGCGGTCGACTACGTCGGCGTGTCGAACCTGCTGACGTTCATGAACACCATCCCGCCGTACTGGGAGGCGGAGCGCAAGCAGTTCTACGAGATGGTCGGCGACCCGGTAGCCGACCGGGCGCTGCTCGAGTCCGAGTCGCCGGTCAATTTCGTCGACCGCATCCGGACGCCGCTGTTCGTCGCGCAGGGCGCCCGCGATCCGCGCGTCAACCAGGCGGAGAGCGACCAGATCGTCGAGGGCCTTCGGAAGCGTGGCGTGACCGTCGAATACATGGTCAAGGACAACGAGGGGCACGGCTTCCACAACGAGGAGAACCAGTTCGACTTCTACGGTGCGATGGAACGCTTCCTCGCGCAGAACCTGCGCTGACGGCGCCGTGCGGATCCTGCCGCTCGACTACGACGGGCTGCGCCGACTTCGTTTCGAGCAGGCCCTGCGGGCCTTTTTTCGTCGCTGGGGCCTCTACTGCGCGGTGGCGATCGTCGTCTTCGGCGCCGGCTCGAACGCACCGCTGACCATCGCTGCGGCCGCGGCGGCCTGGCTGCTGTGGCCGCTTCGCGTCGCGGCCGAGCACGGCCCGGCGATCGTGCCGGCGACGATCGGCTATGCGCTCGCCGGCGCGCTG
>CAHJXF010000167.1 GCA_903644065.1 Betaproteobacteria bacterium | reverse complement strand
GCGAGCGCGTCCGGCCTGCGGGCGGCCAGGACCAGTCGCGGGCGTCGCGGCGCGAGTTGCCGCGCCAGCTCGGCGCCGATGCCGTCCGAGGCGCCCGTCACCACGATCACCTTGCCCGCGAAGGCGGAGCGTGCACTCGTCTCGTTCATGCGATGGTTCCGATCGGATCGATTCGAATGCAGTGTGCGGCGACGCGTCGACGACTTCGCCGAACACTCCGCGCTACGCGGGGCGATCATCGAGCGGGGCCGCGTTCAGGGTTAGTTCGGATGGGAGGCGACGGCCGTCTCGGATACCTTCGATCTCCTTGTCGAACGTCGCAGCGCGGTCGGAACGATGCCTTCGCTACCGCGTCTCGCGATGCACGCGCGGCCCCGACACCGATCGTAGCGCCATCGCCTGCATCACCGCTCGCGCCGCCGGCCGGGCGCTCGAGCAGCGCCCCTCATCTAACGGAGACTTGCGATGATCCACGGATTCAAACTGTTCGCGGGCGTCGCGACGCTCGCCGCCTCGCTGACCCTCGTCGCGTCGGGTGCGTCCGCCGCGGATCCGATCAAGATCGGCGTCGCCGGCCCGTTCACCGGCGGGTCGTCGTCGATGGGCGTCTCGATGCGCGACGGCGTCCGCCTCGCGGTCGAGGAGATCAACAAGGGCGGCGGCGTGCTGGGTCGACCCCTGCAGGCGGTGGAACGCGACGACGAGGCGAAGAACGAGCGCGGCGTGCAGATCGCCGAGGAGCTGATCAACAAGGAGAAGGTGGCCGCCACGGTGGGCTACGCGAACACGGGCGTCGCCCTGGCCTCCCAGCGCTTCTACCAGGAAGCCAGGATTCCCGTGATGAACAACGTGGCGACCGGGTCGGTCATCACGAAGCAGTTCACCGACCAGTCCGAGAACTACATCTTCCGCAACGCGGCCAACGACTCGATCCAGGCGCCGATGATCGTCGACGAGGCCGTCAAGCGCGGCTTCAAGAAGGTCGCCATCCTGGCCGATTCCACCAACTACGGGCAGCTCGGCAAGGCGGATCTCGAGAAGGCGCTCGAAGGCAAGGGCCTGAAGGCGGTCGCCGTCGAGAAGTTCAACATCAAGGACGTCGACATGACGCCGCAGTTGCTGAAGGCCAAGGAGGCCGGCGCCGACGCGGTGCTGACCTACGGCATCGGCCCCGAGCTGGCGCAGATCGCCAACGGCATGACGAAGCTGGGCTGGAAGGTGCCCATCGTCGGCAGCTGGACGCTGTCGATGTCGAACTACATCGACAACTCGGGCCCCGGCGGCGAGGGCGCGCGCATGCCGCAGACCTTCATCCAGGAAGGCAACACGCCGAAGCGGAAGGCCTTCATCGACGCGTACCTGAAGGAGTTCAAGCCGAAGAACGACCGCATCGACTCGCCGGTGTCGGCGGCCCAGGGCTACGACTCGGTCTACCTGCTCGCCGCGGCGATGAAGCAGGCCGGCAGCACCGACGGGCCCAAGGTCAAGGCCGCGCTCGAAGCGCTGTCGACGAAGGTCGACGGCGTGGTGATGACCTACGACAAGCCGTTCACGAAGGACGACCACGAGGCCATCACGTCGAACATCCCGGTGTTCGGCGAGGTCAAGGGCGGCAAGGTGATCTACGCCTACCAGGACGACATGAAGAAGGGCGCCGAAGTGCGCATCAAGGACGCGGCGAAGAAGTAGCCCGCATCGCCGGCGGGCGCCGCGAGGCGCCCGCTGCGTGAGGCCGCGCCGCGTCTCGCGTCGCGGCCTTTTTATCGACCGGTCGCGGCGCCTGATCACGAGCGACCGAGCACCACCCGACCCATGCAGATGCCGAGGATCACGCGATGACCATCCTGTTGCAGCTGATCTACAGCGGCATCGCGCTCGGCATGATCTATGCGGTGATCGCGTTCGGCTACCAGCTGACGTTCGCGACCTCGGGCACCCTCAATTTCGGCCAGGGTGAGGCGTTGATGCTGGGCGCGATGGTGGGCCTGACGCTGGTCAACCTCGGCGTCAACTTCTGGCTGATGATCCCGCTGGTCTGCGTCTTCGGCTTCGTGCAGGGGGCGTTCGTCGAACGCATCGGCGTGCGGCCGGCGATCCGCATCAAGTCCGAGTTCGGCTGGATCATGTCGACCATCGCGCTCGGCATCATCTTCAAGAACGTCGCCGAGAACGTGTGGGGACGCGACGACCTGCGCTTCCCGTCGCCGCTCCCCGAGTCGCCGCTCCACGTGCTGGGCGCCAACGTGCTGCCGATGGAATTGCTGGTGGTGGGCGGCGCGGTGCTGATGATGCTGGCCGTCGAGTTCTTCAACCGCCGGTCCATCTACGGCAAGGCCGTGGTCGCGACTTCCAACGACCGCGACGCGGCGGGCCTGATGGGCATCAACACCGGCCTCGTGATCACCTTCTCGTACGCGCTGTCGTCGCTGACCGCGGCCTTCGCCGGCGTGCTGATCGCGCCGCTGACGCTGACCGGCGCGACGATGGGCGCGGTACTCGGGCTGAAGGCGTTCGCGGTCGCGATCATCGGCGGCTTGTCGTCGGGGATGGGCGTGCTGGTCGGCGGCGTGATCCTCGGCATCGCCGAGACCACGACCGGCTTCTATCTGTCGACCGGCTACAAGGACGTGCCGGGGCTGGTGCTGCTGCTGCTGGTGCTCGCGGTCAAGCCCGCCGGCCTGTTCGGCAAGACGGCGATCAAGAAGGTATGAGCGTCGCCGCGGTGGTTCCCCCGGTTTCGACGCGGGCCGCGCGGCCCAACCCGGCGTTGCGCGGCGTCGGCATCGCGCTGGCATTGATCGCGCTGGTCGGCTTCCCGCTGCTGATCCCCAACACCTACTACATCCACCTCGCCGAGACGGTGCTGATCTACGCGATCCTGCTGTTCGGGCTCGACATCGTGGTCGGCTACACGGGGCAGGTGTCGCTCGGTCACGCGGGTTTGTTCGGCATCGGCGCGTACACGGCCGGCGTGCTGTTCTTCAAGCTCGGCTGGCCGATCTACGGCACGGTGCCGGCCGCCATCGCGATCACCGCGGCGTTCGGCGCCGTGCTCGCGTTGCCGGCGCTGCGCGTCACCGGGCCGTACCTGGCGATGGTCACGCTGGCGTTCAGCACGATCATCCAGATCCTGATCAACGAGATGACCTTCCTCACCGAAGGCCCGATGGGTCTCAAGATCCCGAAGCCCACGCTGTTCGGCTACAAGTTCGACGAGCGCGCCTACTTCTGGCTGGTGGCCGGCATCCTGGTGATCGCGTTGATCGTCGTGCACCGCATCCTCAAGTCGCATCTCGGCCGCGCGTTCGAGGCGCTGCGCGACAGCCCGGTGGCGTGCGACTGCATGGGCGTGTCGGTGTATCGCCACAAGGTCTACGCGTTCGTGATCAGCGCGGGCTTCGCGGGGCTGGCCGGCTCGCTCTACACCTACTCCGAGCAGTACATCTCGCCCAACACGTACAACTTCGAACTGACGATCCTGTTCCTCCTCGCGATCATCATGGGCGGCCGGAAGACCCGCACCGGCGCGCTGCTGGGCTCGCTGATCGTGGTGCTGCTGCCGAAGCTGCTCGACGACATCGAGCTCTTCCGCTACGTGGCGAGCGCGCTCGCCATCGTCGTCGCGGTGGGCGCCGGCATCCTGATGGCGCGCGGCATGGCCACCGCGCAGCGCGTCGCGGTGCCGGTGGTCGGCACCATCGGCCTCGCGGCCTTCGCGTTCTGGCAGACCTCGATCACCGACTGGCGGCTGACGATCTTCGGACTGATGATCCTGTTGGTCGTGTACTACCTGCAGGACGGCATCGTCGGTTTCGTGCGGTCGTTCTTCCATCTCGGTCGGCGGACCGTCAGCGCGTCGGTCGATCCGTCGCAGCCCGGCCTCGTGGGTGCTACGGACGCGTTGTCGTCCGCCGAGGTCCACGCCGACGCCAGCGGGACCGGCGACGTGCTGCTCGACGTGCGCAGCGTGCTGATGCAGTTCGGCGGACTCAAGGCCCTGAACGACGTCGACCTGTCGGTGCGCGCCGGTACGATCCACGGGCTGATCGGCCCCAACGGCTCGGGCAAGAGCACGATGATGAACGTGCTGACGGGCATCTACACGCCGACCGGCGGAACGATCGCCTATGCCGGCCGCGACATCGGCGGCCAGGCTCCGAGCCAGATCGCGCTGTCGGGCATCGCACGCACCTTCCAGAACGTGCAGCTGTTCGGCGAGATGACGGCGCTCGAGAACGTGCTGGTCGGCCTGCACCATACGTTCCGCGCCAGTCTCGTCGACGTCGGCCTGCGCCTGCCGCGCGCGATCCGCGAGGAAGGCGCAGCGCGTTCGCGGGCGCTCGGCCTGCTGCAGTTCACAGGTCTCGGCTACGCGGCCAACGAGGAGGCGCGCAATCTGCCGTACGGCAAGCAGCGCGTGCTCGAGATCGCCCGCGCGCTGGCGCTCGACCCGAAGCTGCTGCTGCTCGACGAGCCGGCCGCCGGGCTCACGGCGCCGGACATCAAGGAGCTGGTCGCGATCATCCGCAAGGTGCGCGACCATGGCATCACGGTGATCCTGATCGAGCACCACATGGACGTCGTGATGGGCGTGTGTGAAACCGTGTCCGTGCTGGACTTCGGCCAGAAGATCGCCGAAGGCAAGCCGGCCGCGATCCAGGCCGATCCGAAGGTGATCGAGGCGTACCTCGGCGGCAGCGTCGGTGCCGAGGCGGCACCGACCGCTCCGCTGGAAGCGCACTGACATGACGACGCTGTCGATCCAGAACCTCGAGGCCGGCTACGGCAAGGTCAAGGTACTGCACGGCATCTCGCTCGAGGTCCCGAAGGGCAAGGTCGTGACGCTGATCGGCTCGAACGGCGCCGGCAAGACGACGACGATGCGCGCCATCTCGGGAATGATCCGCCCCACCGCCGGCACGATCTCGCTCGGCGTACCGGGCGAGATGCAGCGCATCGACGGCCTCGAGTCGCATCGCATCGCGCGCCGTGGCATCGCGCATTCGCCCGAAGGTCGCCGCGTGTTCGCGACGATGAGCGTGACCGACAACCTGATCCTCGGCGCCTTTCCGCGCCTGACCCGGGCCCGGCCGCGCGGCGACGTCGAGGCCGACCTCGAACGCGCGCTGCAACTGTTCCCGCGTCTGAAGGAGCGGCGCACGCAACTGGCCGGCACGTTGTCGGGCGGCGAGCAGCAGATGCTGGCGATGGCGCGTGCCGTCATGCTGGCGCCCGAGGTGGTGCTGCTCGACGAACCGTCGATGGGCCTCGCGCCGATCCTGGTCGACGAGGTGTTTCGCATCATCGAACGCCTGAAGGGCGAAGGCGTGACGATGCTGCTCGTCGAGCAGTTCGCGGCCGCCGCGCTGGCCGTGGCCGACTACGGCTACGTGCTGGAGAACGGCCGCATCGCGACGCACGGCGACGCGGCGAAGCTGCGCGTCGACCCGAGCGTGCAGGCGGCCTATCTCGGCACCGCGCACTGACGCCGGGCCGCGCGGCCGACGAACGGCCGGCGTCGCGAGGTCCGGATCGATCACGCCGAATGCACGGGTGCCACGACCGGTCGGTGGAGGGACGTCCGTCGCGGTCCTTCGAACCGGCCCGAAGGGTCGCGCGCCGCGGCTCGAAACGTTCGACGACCGGCTGCCTCGCATCGAGCAAGACGCCGCGAGACGCGGTGCGCGATCGGTCACACGGCCGCTGGTCGCCAGGAACCGTCGGACCGGCCCCGTCGTCGCACGGCACCCACCGCCCCGGCCCCGATCGACAGGAGCGCCCAGTCCGTGGGTTACGGGACCACCCCGTCGATCAAGCCGTTGAGCGACAGCAGGACCCGCGCGACGCCGCTACGGAAGTCGACGGTGCCATCCCCGGTGATGAAGCCGGTCGCGTTCTGGAAGATTCCCGTGCCCGATGTCACCCGATAGTCGATGCGGTTGCCGAGAAGACCCATGGTTCCGGTCGGCGTCAGCACGCCGGTATAGGCACCCCCGAGCGTGTCGCCATCGGTGAAAAGTATTCGAATAGGCCGCCGCCGTAGGCACCGGGTCCGCCGACCGCGCAATGCGCCTGCGTGAAAGTGAAAGGTGCCGAGGTTCGACGTACCGCTGGTTCCCGACGGCCCGAAACCGAGGTCGAGCAAGGGTGCCGGGCAAGCCGGTGCGGGCAGCGCCGGGGGATTGACGATCAGCGACGAGCCGGTGAACGCGAGCGTGGAGGCCGTGGCCGGGACGGCGATCGCCGCTGCCGAGGCGAGGACCGCCGTCGAAAGGATCGAAAACGTCTGCATGAAGATCTCCTGTGGATCGCGACGATCGCGATCGATCGGATCTTCCGCATGCCGAGCGTGACGGGCCACCCGGGCCGCCTGATGAAGTGCTGATGAATCCCTGATGGACGCGGCGCGGGTCACGCAGCCGGACCGGTCCGTCGTTCGTAGTCCGGCGCTGCGCGGGCCAGGCGCCGGTAGTCGGTGAGACCGAGCGCTCCGGCCAGTCGATCGAAGCGGCGGTCCAGCCGCAACGAGGCGGTCGTCGGCAGGAAGAGGAAATCGGTGTAGCGCCGCGTCAAGGGTTCCGGCGACGGACGCGTCGCCGCGGCGGCATCACCCGTTCCGAAGTAGCGGTCCAGACGCGCGAACGCGGCGTCGACGCTGCCCAGCGCAGCCAGGAACTGAACCGCCGTGCCGCTCGAAACGAAAGCGGCGGCTCGCTCGACTGCACCCGTATCCGTCGCCGGTCCCCGTTCGTGGCTCTGCAGCGCCCATGCCAGCGTCGCGATCGCGTCGAAGCCGTCCGGGTCGCTGGAAGCGGGGGCGCATCCCGGTCTGTTCGACGAGCGCGATGGCCGCGCCCGGCTGTCCGGTCAGGGCCAGGAAATCGACGCGGGCGTACCAGATCGCCGGATGCCCGGGCCAGCGCGCGGCGGCGGCGTCGAACGCCGCTTCGGCCGCTTGCAGGTCGCCGCTTCCCCAGAGCGCGATCGCCTCGCGCGCGCGGGCGATCGGCAGGAACGGATCGATCGCCGTCGCACGCCGCAACGGATCGAGCGCCTCGTTCCAGCGACCCACCTCGCCCAGGATCCGGCCCGGATTGCTCCGTAGCAACCAGTGATCCGGATGCGCCCGAAGCGCCTCCCGAAAGTCCCGCTCCATCGCCGTCCGGTTGCGGAAGTACGGCCGGATCAAGACCAGCGCGACGCGCGCATCCGCATTGTGCGGATCGAGCTTGAGCGCGCGATCGGCCGCGGATCGATCCCAGGCGGCGGTCGTCGGCGGATCGTCTTCGGGTCGACCCGTTTCCAGCAGGTGCCGGTACGCGAGGGCGAGAGCGCCCCACGCGGCCGCGTAGTCGGCGTCCACGGCGACCGCCTGGCGGAAATAGGCCGCGGCTTGCATGTTCTGCTCCGCCAGTCCCTGGCGTTGCGCTTCGACGCCCTTTCGATACAGGGCCGACGCTTCCGGAACCG
>CAHJXF010000166.1 GCA_903644065.1 Betaproteobacteria bacterium | reverse complement strand
GGGCGCGTCGGGCGCGTCGGGCGCGTCGGTCGACGCGGGCGATCGCGCGGCCGAAGTCGCGGCTCGCGTTCGATTCACCGATCCCGCCATCATGGTCTCCACCATGTCCACCTCTTATATAGACCGACGCGTCGGTCTTGGATAGCCATTGTCGCGTGCGGTCGCGATCCCACCATTGGGGATAACCCGTGAGCGCGAGACGGCCGCGCTGCGGGTCGCCCGCCTCACGCCACGCCGACCCCTTCGAGCGCCGCGAGGGCGCGCTCCGCGGCGATCCGCGCGGTGTAGGCACAAGCTTGCGTGCCGCCGTCGCCGTAATCCTTCACCGCATCGCCGACGTGCCACAGGTTGGCCAGCGGCGTGTCCTGCGGCAGGTCGTAGCCGGCGCACGATCGCTGCGCGGGCCAGTCGCCGCGCATGACGCGGACCGACAGCATGCGCGCCGCCGCGAACGTGGGGAATTCGTCGCGCAGGTCCTGCAGCGACGCCTCGACCTCCGCGGCCTCGTCGAAGGCGCCGAGCGCCGGTTTGGGCACCGCGTACGCGACGTACAGATGCCAGCCCGCCGGCGCCATCTCGGGACAGGTCGCCGTCAGCTCGCCGAGGTTGCAGAGCCGGCGCGTCCTGCCGAACGTGACGAGGCCCGGCGCGTCGACGAGCCGATCTCGGGTCGCGAAGTTGATCACGATGTTGGCCGCCGGGCGCTCCTGCCGACGCGTCTCCTCGGCATAGCGCGCGCCGAACGCTTCTGCGCCGCCCAGGCGGAGCGTGGCGCCCGGACCGATGTTGCTGACCACCGCCCGCGCGGCGATCCGCGATGCGGCCCCGTCGCTCACCACGTCGAGGCTCGTGACCCGGCCGTCGACCACGCCGAGGCCGGTCACCTCGGTCTTCAGGCTGATGGTGCCGCCGTGGGCACGGATGCCGGCAGCGAGGTCCTCCCAGATGCCGACGGTGCCGCGTGGACAGAAGCCGAAGCGCTTGAACGCACCCTTGACCGCGAAGTAGGTGAGGAAGGCGCGTGCCGGCAGTTCTTCCGAGTTGGCCGCGAAGATGGCGGCGCACAGGTTGCGGAAGATCGCGTGGACGGTCTCGTTCTTCGTGTATTGCTCGAGCCACTGGCGCGTGGTGAGCTTCGCCTCGGGCAGGTCGCCGCCCCGCGCGTCGGCGAACTTCGCGCCGATCCGCGCGGCCTGCTTCGTGAAGCCGCCGAGCAGCAGCCCCCAGCCACCGCCCTTCGACACGTTGATCAGCTTGCCGTCGATGCGGAACACCGTGGCCGGACTCGGCTCGCGCAGGTCGAGCGGCACGCCCAGCAGGTCGAAGATTTCCTCGAACACGCCGCCGCGCTCGATGGCGATGGCACCGATGTTGACGACGAAGCCGTCGATCGTCTCGCTCGAAGCCCGGCCGCCCACGCGCTCGCCGGCTTCGAGAACGATGACGGTCTTCCCCGCCGCGACGAGGCGTGCCGCGACGCACAGGCCGCCGGCTCCCGCACCGATGACGGCGACATCGTAAGGATCGTTGCTTCCGGGCGCTGGCTTCATGGTGTCTCGGTTCGCTGGGTCGCATCGGGGGTGTCTGCGTCCGGGCGTCGCAGCATCGGGCTGCGGACCGCCACGCCGGGCTTCAGGCGCCAGTCGTCGCCGAAGTCCGCGAGCGGATGCACGAACATCGGCTCGATGGTCTCGATCTGTCGCAGCCGGTCGGCGTACGCGTCGAGATACGCCGCGCGCTGCCCGGGCGTGGTGTAGTGGATCGACCAGGCGGCGAACGGCGGCAACACCTGGAAGCCGGCGTAACCGAGTGTCCCGTGATTCAGATGCCACAGGATGGCGTCGAAGCTGCCGAGCAGCCCGTCCGGCTCGACCATGCCCGGCAGGCAGGCGGTCGTGGTGACGAGCATCGCTTTCCGTCCCTTCATGCCGCCGGTGTCGAAGCGGCGGCCGCTGCCGTAGACCACGCCGTTGACGAACACCCGATCGATCCAGCCTTTGAGGATGGCGGGGACCGAGAACCACCACAGCGGGAACTGCAGCAGAAGGAAATCGCACCACAACAGCTTGTCGATCTCCGCCTGGATGTCGGCGACGAAGGCGCCCTGCGCGTGCGCGAACTTCTGTTCGCGGTCGTATTGCAGCGCGTCGGGGAAACGCCGCTGCGTGAAATCGTCGGCGTTCGCGATGGGGTCGAAGTCCATCGCGTGCAGGTCCGAGACCACCACCTCGTGACCGCCGGCCTCGAGCGTCTCGACACCTCTGCGCAGCATCGCGTGACCGAACGACCGGGGCTCGTGATGCGCGTAGACGACGAATATCTTCATGGGTCTCCCACGACGTTTCGACTTTCGAAGATCATATACGAAGACCGACGCGTCGGTCTGTATATGCCGCGATCCATGCGACCATCCACGCGACCATCGATGCGACCGCCCGGGCGGCTATCGATCCGCGCGAGGAGCCGCATGTCCGACGGTCCGCCTGCGCTTCGACGGGCGGCCCGTCCGCGGACCCGGGGGTCGCGCCGTTTACACTGTGCCGCGCGACCCGTCGAAACGCGCCCGCGCACGCGCCTGGTTCGACCCGCCAGCATCGCCTTTTCCATCCGGCCCGACGATCCATGACGCGTGACCGCGCCGACGACTACGACGAGAAAAAGCAGCTGATCCTGCAGCGCGCGGCGGCCCTGTTCGCCCGGAAGGGCTACGAGATCACGACGATGCTCGAGGTGGCGAAGGCGTGCAACGCGTCGAAGTCGCATCTCTACCATTACTTTCCCGCCAAGGAAGACCTGCTGTTCGCGATCGTCAGCAACCACACCGGCATGCTGTCGGCCGAGCTGTCCGACGTGCTCGCACAGGCGGGTCCGGCGTCGCGACGCTTCGAGCGCTTCGTCGACAAGTTCGTCACCATCGCGGCCGACTACCGTTACGAGCAGCTCGTGCTGCTCAACGACCTGACGTTCCTGCCGCCGGCCAAGCTCAAGACCATCCGCAAGACGGAGTCGGACCTCGTCACGATGCTGAGCAACCTGCTGACGGAGATCAATCCCGAAGTGATGTCGGCGACCGAGGTCCAGGCGCCCTACTCACTGCTGCTGTTCGGGATGATCATCTGGACCTTCACCTGGTACAAGAAGGCCGGCGCGCTCGCGCCCGGGGAGCTGGCGATCCGCATCTCCGACCTGTTCCTGAACGGCTTCCGGGCCGGCAAGAAACGCACGGCGGCCGGATCGACCGCCGGACCCGCGGCAAAGGCGAAAGCTTCATAGCGTCGACGTCGCGTCGACCGACCCCGAACCATCCGGCGTTCACACCAGGAACGACAGCGAGTAGAGCGCAGAGTCGTTGTTGGCGAGGACGACCTTCTTCCGCGCCATCCGCAACGCGCCTTCGAGGCGCCGCAACGTGTACTCGTTGCGCGTCGCCCACACGGTCTCGCCCCGGCTGTTGGCCTCGAAGATCATCGCATTGGCCCGCACGCGCATCTCGTCGTCGCCGGCCTCGATCATCTCGACGTTCGACACGACCCGCCGCAGGCGCGAGCGCGGCAACTGCGTGTGCCGCTTGCCGGTATGCAGTTGACCGATGCGCAGCGCGATGCGCGAGCGGTTGTCGTAGATGATCGACATCTGCGTCTCGGGATCGATGTCCTCGCCGTTGGCGGGCACCCAGTACACGCCGTCGTCGGTCCACAACGCTTCCCAGTCCGCGTAAGCGTGGTCGTCCTGCAGCCGCGCCTCGCGATAGATGAACTGGGTGACTTCGTTCAGCCGCAGCAGTCCTTCGACCGTCACGCCGCCTCCATCAGCGACTTGTAGTGCTGCCACATGCCGCGCGACGCGGTATCGTCGGTGACGTTGCCGGTGATGACGCCGTCCTCACCGACCTGCTCGCGATGCCTGCCGCGGCCGAGGTACAGCCATTCCGGGTTGCGCAGGCCGACGCCGCGCTGCGTGCGCTCGTACATCTCGGCGTCGTCGGCCAGCAGGAAGCCGGCCGGGCCCACCGAACCCATGGTCTGGTTGCGCATCCGCTTGTTCAGGTCGGGCGCGCCCTTGAACTGCAGCGCGGTGACGTGCTGCACGGTCTCGTCGACCGACAACGGTTGCAGCACGAACAGCTGGATCTCCGCGATGAAGAGGTTGGGGAAGATCATCGCGTGGCGCACGCCGTCGATCATGATCTCGCGCGCCTTCTCGTCGCCGTAGGCGGCCTTCATCGCCGCGGTGTACTCGGGGACGCGCGATTCGTCGGTGCCGAACCAGCGCATCGGCTTGCCGATGGCGCGGAACTCGGGGCGCAGATCGATCTCCGAGTGGCCGTTGCCGAAGTAGCGGCCGACCGCCGTGGAGTTCTCGTGATAGAGGTCGCCGATGCCGCTCCGGGCGACCTCGAAGATCGACGCGTGCACCACCTGCGGGTGATAGCCGTCGGTCTCGTTCTCGACCAGGAACTTCCAGTTCGACCGTACCTTGTGCTGCAGGAAGCCCGCGGTGAGCTCGACCTCGCCTTCCGGCGAATTGCGCACCAGATCGTCGATGGTCTCGCGCGCCGACCCGAGGTGCTCCTCCAGCGTGGGACCGGTCGCGGCCAGCGATCCGAAGACGAAGCCCTGGTAAGAGCGCATCCGCGCGACCCGCCCGAGGCCGAGCTCGCCGCGCTTGTCCTCGACGAAGCCCGACGGGTACGGATAGCCCTTCAACTCGCCGTTGTTGGAGAAGTTCCAGCCGTGGTAGGCGCAGGTGAAGGAGCGCGCGTTGCCGTGGTTGCTGACGCAGACGCGGTTGCCGCGGTGCGGACAGCGGTTGTGCAGCAGGTTCACCTGGCCGTTGCGGTCCCGGACCATGATGACTTCCTCGAGACCGATGGTCTTGAGGATGTAGTCGTTCGGCTTGGGGATCTCGCTCTCGTGGCCGACGTAGACCCAGGTGCGGTACCAGATCTTCTCGAGCTCTTCCCGGAAGATCGCCTCGTCGGTGTACAGCGATCCGTGCACCTCGTCGTCGCGAATCAGGCGTTGCCAGTGGATGGGCTTCGATTCGACGTTCATCTATTGCTCCGGCAAGCCTCGGTTCCACGAAACGGCCTCGAGTCGACCATTCGATCTATCTTAGACCGACGCGTCGGTCTTAGTCAACCGGGACGACGCGTACTTTCGAGCCGTTCGAAGTCCCGGTCGCCGTCGTGACGTCAGGTGCTCGGCGGCGCGGCGGCGCCAGCCGAAGCGCCGTCCGTCGCCTTCGCACCCATCGCGAGGAGGTCCTTCAGCGGCCGCTCCGCGTCGCCGAGGTAGCCGGCGAGCGTCGTGTCGCCATGCCCCGAGCGCCCGACCAGCTTGCGGGTCGTCATGAAGTCGAGCGGTCGATTGACGGCATCCGCGGCGATCAACCGATCGTCGCGCAGGTAGAAGGCGATGAAGCTGCGCGACGCCATGTCGCCGCGCATCGTCATGGTGTCGAAGCCCGCGGACAGCCCCACCATCTGGAGCTTCAGGTCGTACTGGTCGGACCAGAACCACGGTGCGGCGGCCGGCTGCCTCTGCTTGTCGCAGACGGTGAGCGCCGCCGCCCGCGCCTGCTCGAGCGCGTTGGGCACGGACTCGAGCCGCACCACGCGCCGGTACAGCGCGCTGTGGTGCACCGTGCAGTCGCCGGCGGCGACGATGTCGGGATCGGAGGTCTGCGAACGGGCGTCGACCACGATGCCGCCGTCGACGTCGAGCCCGGCCGCCTCAGCGATCTCGACGTTGGGAATCATGCCGAGGCCGGCCACGACGACGTCGGCCGCGATCCGGCTGCCGTCCCCGCAGACGACGGTCGCGACGTCGCCGGTCGCGTCGCAGACCACGCTCGCGATGGCGGTCGACGTGCGCAGGTCCACCCCCGCGTCGCGGTGCACCCCCTCGTAGAAGCGCGACAGCGGCTCGCCGGTGACGCGCGCCAGCACGCGCGGCTGCGCTTCGATCAACGTGACTTCGACGCCGAGCTTGCGGGCCGAAGCCGCGACCTCGAGGCCGACGTACCCGCCGCCGATCACGACCAGCCGCCGGCCCGTCGCGAGAAGGACCCGCAGTCGGTCGGCGTCGTCGCGGTGGCGCAGGTAACGCAGGTTCGACGGGGGCGCGTCAAGCAGGCCGGCGCATTCGAGCGTCCGCGCCCTGCCGCCGCTGCAGATCGCGAGCTTGCGATAGTCCAGTTGCGCGCCGTCGTCGAAGCGCACGCGGCGTCGCGCGCGGTCGATGGCGACGACCCGCAGGCGCAGGCGCAGGTCGATCGAAGCCTTGGCGTAGGCCTCGATCGAACGCAGCGTCAACGCGTCGCCGGCGACCTCGCTCGACAGATAGGCCTTCGACAGCGGCGGTCGCTGATAGGGCAGGTGACTCTCGTCGCCGACGAGGACGATCGCCCCGCTCCATCCGTTCTGTCGCGCGGCGAAGCCCAGTTCGCAACCGGCCTGGCCCGCCCCCACGATCAACAACGTCCCGTCGTCGTCAGCCATTGTGCCCTCCTCCGAATTCGCCGGTGACGGCGCGTGGCCGGGGCACCGTCGCACCGCCGACCACGCCGCGCTCGAGCAGGACGCCGTACTCGCCCTGCGTGGTGCCGAGCAGCTCGAAGAGGACGCGCTCGGTGTGTTCGCCGAGACGCGGCGCGCCGGTGGCCGGACGGCGGGGCGCCGCCGAGAATTCGAGCGGCACGCCGGCCGCCAGCAACGGTCCGACGCCGGCCTGCTCGACGTTCGTGAACAGCGGGTTGGCGACCGAGCACGACGGGTCGTGCGCGACCAGCTCGCCGATGGTCTGGTAGCGCCCCCAGAAGACGCCGTGACGGTCGAAGGTCGCAACCACGTCGCTCGACGATCGCACGGCCATCCAGTCGCCGACCCGGCGCGCGATGGCCTCGCGGGCGACGAAGCGATCGCCTTCGCGCGACAGGTCCAGCGCGTGTTCGCGCTCGATCCGCTCGACCGCGACGGCCAGGTCGCACGCCGCGACCAGCGCGGCCCATTGCCTGCCGGTCAGTCCCACGACCATCAGGCGAGCGCCGTCCGCGCACGCGAAGTCGCGACCGAAGGCGCCGAACAGCTCGTTGCCGTGTCGCGCGCGCGGCACGCCGCGGCCGGCCTGCGCCTGCGCCGCTTCGGCGATGAAGCCGAGGTGGCTCATCACCGCGAGGCCGACGTCCTCGAGCGCGAGGCGGACGTGCTGCCCGCTCCCGGTCCGCCGTCGATGTCGCTCGGCCGCGAGCAACCCGACGGCAATCATCTGCCCGCTGATCAGGTCCCAGGCCGGCAGCACGTGGTTGACCGGCTCGACCGCGCCGGCGGGCCCGGTGACGAACGGGATGCCGAGGCGCGGATTGATCGTGTAGTCGACGGCCGAACCGCCGTGCCGGTCGCCGGTCAGCGTGACCTGGATCAGGTCCGCCCGACGCGCCGTCAACGCGTCGTGCGCCAGCCAGCCGCGCGG
>CAHJXF010000165.1 GCA_903644065.1 Betaproteobacteria bacterium | reverse complement strand
CTGATCGTCGGCGGGGGTCCCGCGGGGCTGACCGCCGCGATCTATCTCGCCCGTTTCCTGCGCTCCGTGAAGGTGGTCGATGCGGGCGGCAGCCGCGCACGCTGGATTCCGGTTTCGCACAATCACGCCGGTTTCCCGGACGGCATCGCCGGCCCCGACCTGCTCCTGCGCATGGCTGAACAAGCCACGCGCTTCGGCGCGGTGATCGACCGCGGCAAGGTCGATCACATCGGCCGAGGCGATGGCGGCTTCGAGATCACGGTGGATGGCGGGCAGGTCACCGCTCGCGCGGTGCTGATCGCGACGGGCACGACGAACCATCGCCCGCCGAACCTCGACGGCGGGACGCACGATGCGGCAGTCGCTGCGGGGCTGCTGCGGTACTGCCCGGTCTGCGACGGCTACGAAGTGCGCGACCGGCGCATCGCCGTGCTCGGCAGCGACCAGCACGGTGCCGCCGAAGCACGGTTCCTGCGTCACTACAGCGACGCCGTCACGCTGCTTCCGGCGCGTTCGGCCGACCTCGACGCCGCCGAGCGCACGACGCTCCGCGACGCCGGGGTCACCGTGGCGGAGTCCGCGGTCACGCACCTCGCATTCACCGACGGCGTCGTCAGCGCGGTCCTCGCCGACGGCCGGTGCCTGACCTTCGATACGCTCTACGCCGCGCTGGGCAGCACTGCGAACGCCAGGCTGCCCAGAGAGCTGGGCCTGACGCTGGTCAACGGGGCGTGCATCCCGGAAGGCGACCACATGAAGACCTCGCTCGACGGCGTATGGGCGGCAGGCGACATCGTCGTCGGACTCGACCAGATCAGCGTCGCGATGGGTCATGCCGCGATCGCGGCGACGTCGATCCACAACTGGTTGCCCAAGCCCGAGCTGCGTTTGAGACCCTCGGTCGATCGGACGCCGCCGGTATGAGCCGACGCGAGATCTGCATCCGGTCCCGAGACCGATCGAGGCGGTCGTTCGCCCGTGGCCTCGAAGGCCGAAGCGGCACGCCCGGTCGGTCGTGTCGACCGACTGCGCGTTCCCGGACGCCTTGAGGTTAAGGACACCGCTCGCGCCTCGCTCTTCGCCGCCCAGCGCACGACGCACGACGCACGACGCACGACGCACGACGCACGACGCACGACGCACGACGCACGACGCACGACGCACGACGCACGACGCGAAGAGGGACCTCGCTACGACAGACTGGTTCGGGTTCGCAGACCGGCTGCCGGTCGCGGACTCGTCCGCTGTATGCAGACGATGAAGATGGAAAAGTCCTACGCCGCAGCCAGCGTGTCATAGCAAGCCGCCACGGACGCCCATCGAAGCGGCCCGTCGGTCGGCCCGCGAGCCGGGAGTCGAAGTGACGGTCGCGATCATGGATGCGGGCGGTCACCTGGAGGCCCTCGATCGATCGGACTTGGCGCCGTTCGTCACCGTCGTGGTCGCCATCGACAAGCATGGACCGCGGCCTCCTGAGGCGTCCCGACGCACGCGTGCAACGGCTTGTCCAGGACCCGAAGGTCGCGCCGCTCGCGTTGCAGCCGCGGCTGGTCGCGGTCGGCGGCGGCTGCCCGATCGACGACCGGGGTGCCCTGGTCGGTGCATCGGCGTCTCCGTCGGGACTGCGCTGCAGGGTCAGGAGATCGCGGAAGCTGCTCTTTCACGATGCGGCTTCGACGTCGGGAAGCGACGCGAATCTTCGCCGTATCGTCGTCGCGCGGACCGGTTCGTGCCACGGATCTTTTCGAAGCTGCAGGTAGCGCAAATGAACTGGCGCCCGTGTTCCGTGCACCGCGTTTCACGCTGCCGGGAGGCGCAGGCCGAAGGCACGACCCGGTTCGAAACGATGTCGGCGCTGCGGGCCGACTCCGACCGACGCATGGCTCGACCGTCGTCGCCGGACCGCCGCCAGCCGCGCAGATGCTATCCGTGGGGCATCCGTGTGAGCTGCCGTCGCACGCTCCGTCACCGGGCCGGATCCGCCTGCTCGACGACGAGGAGATTGCGATGGGCAGCAACAACGACGAATTTCTAACGACCGGACTCAAGTTCGACGGGCCCGCCAGCGCGGAGGTGATCGCGATCGGCAACTTCCACAAGACGCTGCCGCACAACCGGTTCGGCGAAGTCGATCCCGACGCTTACCTGGCCTTTCGTCTCGCGGCGCTGACCGACGGCGACTACGAGACGATCCCACGTGGCTTCAACGGGGTCGTCGTGCCGCCCGAGGACGGCTTCGTCGTCCCGGTACCCGCGAAGTCCGACGGCTTCAACAACCCGCAGGCCGGACGGTCGCACGACAAGCTCACCGGCGGCGCGATCGAATACACGATGCCCGCGGCGCCCAAGGTGCGCTCCAGATCGACTGCGGCCGAGATGGCCGAACTGCAGTGGATGGCGATCCTGCGCGACTTACCGTTCGCGTCGTTCGCGACGGCTCCTCAGGTCACCAATGCGGTCAACGACCTGCAGACCCAGTTCGCCGCCGCGCTCGCCGCGGCGGAACCGGGCGGCGTGCGGCTCGGCACGGACCTGCCGCGAGACGAGAACGGCGTCCTCGACCTGCGGCGGCAGACGCTCTTTCGTTGCGGGCTGCCAGGCGAGGACAAAGGTCCGCTGACATCCCAGTTCCTCCTGCACGACATCGCCTACGGCGCGCAGTTCATCGAGCAGAAGGTACGTCCCTACGCGAAGCACCGCGACTTCCTCACCGAGCACGGCAGCTGGCTGCGTGCGCAGAACGCGGGGCTCGACGAATGGGCGCACGGCTACAGCGGCGACAACGACTTCGACCCGATCGGCGGCGACCCGACGCTCGAGGAGCCGGGCGGTCCGCGTCGCCTGACGACGATGCGCGACATCGCCCGCTTCGTGAACAAGGATGCGCTGCACCAAGCCTATTTCAATGCCGCGCTCCTGTGCCTGAACTGGGGCGTTCCGCTCGACGCCGGCAGCCCCTACCGGAGCTACACGCGCCAGGCCGCGTTCGGCACCTTCGGCGGCCCGGACATCCTGACCCGCGTCTCGGAGGTCGCGGGACGCGCGCTCGAAGTGGTGTGGCGCCAGAAGTGGAACGTGCACCGTCGCCTGCGGCCGGAGGCCTACGGCGGCCTGATGCAGATGCAGGCCATCGGGCTGGCCGAGAACGGCGGCCACACGAAGCGGGCTTACGGCTTGCCGGCGATGACTTTCGGCAGCGCGGCAGCGCAGTTCCTGCTCAACACGGGCCTGAACGGTCACAAGAACTATTACCTGCCGATCGCCTTCACGGCCGGATCCCCGCCGCACCCGTCGTACGGCGCCGGCCACGCGACGGTCGCCGGTGCCTGCGTCACGGTCCTGAAGGCCTGGTTCGACGAGCGGACGCCGCTCAAGGCGCATCTCGCGGCGAAGGTGCGACACAGTCCGTTCGCAGGCCGGCCCGCGCCCGAGGATCCGGTGGGTCTCGCGACGACCGACGCCACCGGCACGCTCGTGCCCTACACCGGCGCCGACGCCGATCAGATCACGGTCGAAGGCGAACTCAACAAGATCGCCTGCAACGTGGCGATGGGCCGCTCGATGGGTGGCGTGCACTGGCGCACCGACAATACGCGGTCGCTGCGCCTCGGCGAACAGATCGCGGCCGAACTGCTGCGCAGCGAAAGCATGGACTACACCGAGAAGCGGCCCGGCGGCTTGCCGCCCACGTGGAGCTTCCGCTCCTTCGGTGGCGACGACGTCGTCGTCTTCGCCGGACGGGTGCTGGTGAATGGCGTCGACGTCGATCCGAAGGCCGGCCCGCTGTGACGGCGTGATCGGGCGGCCCCGCCGACCTGCGAGCGACACCACGAGACCGACGCTGTGATCGGCTTGGTCGCCCCCGTTCCTCGCCGCTTTCGGCCGGCCGGCCGCCGACGACGGGGCGGAGCGGGCCCCGCGCGCGCGAGGCCGGCGATCTGTGGAGCGGCTACTGCGGCGGAGTGCCGCAGGTGAAGTTGGCAGCCACGCCGGTATCGCCCGAACCCTTGTAGATCGCTTCGAGCGGATACGGACAGATCGGACGCTGCAGGTTGACTGCCTGCGTGGCGTCGCCGTTGTTGAAGCGCGTGGTGATCAGCTGCTTCGGCGCCACGCCCTTCTCGACCCACGACTGCAAGGCGGTGACGATGTCGTGGTCGGCGTCGCTTGAGATGGCGACGAAGTTCTCCTCGCCGAAGTTGTCCGGGCCGACGCCGTTTCCGGCGCAATGTCCCTGCGCGGGCGCCATGAACAGACGATAGAAGTTTTCCGTCGTCTCGTCGCCGCCGAGCGTCTTCGTGACCTGGTCGTAGTAGTGCGTCGTCCACAGCGGCATGAACTGACTGTCGTCCCACGTGTGCCACTGGATCATCTTGCCGCCGGCATTCATGAACGGCGCGAGATTCCAGCGCCCTGACCGACAGGGCGGCGTAGGTCGCGGCCGTGTCGGCGAGCAGCCTGTCGAGCGCTGCGCGCGGGCAGTACTCGCCCTTGTTGAACACCGCGGCGATGCGGTCGACCGGCGTCGATTCGCACGTCCGAGCCGCTGAACAGGCGATTCGTCCAAGACCGCCCGAGCTCCGTTTCCCGGGGTGGCGCCCGGCTCGCCCGGGCCGCTCACCGGCTCTGCGAAGGTCGCGTCGCCGGCAGTCATCGCGCGCTTCGCCGTGATGCCGATCACGTATCGACAAGACAAAATGCGATCTGGCAGGTGTCGGTCGCTAGAGACATCGTGCTCGATCGAAAAACATCAAAAGCTGGAGGCATTACTCGAACGTCCCCGATCCTGCGACCGGCGCGGTCTTCTTTCCCGGACTGTCGCGCGGCTCGGAGCACGACACCATTCGCTTCTCGGGCACGACGGCACTGACCTCTTACGGCCTTTCCCTGTACCAGATCGCGCTCAATGATCCGAACCGGGACGCGTCGACGTTCGACCTGCATCGCGACTATCCCGTCCTGCAAGCCGAGCTCGGCCCCGCCATCGACCCGAACCGCGCTCGATCCGACCCATCCGGAATGACGGCACGAAAGCGGTGATCCGCAGTTCGCCGCACGAAGCGACTGCTGTGGCGCATGCGACGGTTTGGCTGCGACAGATTGATTCGATCGGCGCTTTCGACGCCGACTTACTCGACAGGAGATGCAAATGAAGACGACGCGGCAGGTGAATGGAGGCGCCGGAACTCCGTCCGGGCCGGTGGTGAGCAAGTCGGCGGTGGCTGCGGTCGCCGCGGTGGTGCTGGGCGGTGCCGTCGCCGGCCAGGCACAGGCCGCCGACTGCGAGAACCTGCGTCTGTTGAAGCTGCCCGATACGGTCGTCAACGGCGCGCAGACGATTCCCGCCGGTTCCTAGCAGCCACCGGGCAGTCCGGTGTCGTTCGCGGATCTGCCGTCGTTCTGCCGCGTCACGGCGACGATCAGTCCGGTGCCGGGATCGTCGATTCGCATCGAGCTCTGGTTGCCGACCAAGACGTGGAACGGTCGCTATCAGCAGTCGGACAATCACGGCTTCACCGGCACGCTGTACTGGAGCGAGATGGTCCGCCAGCTGCGGCGCGGCTACGCCACGGGCGTCACGGACGACGGCCACACGGCCGGCGTCTCGGGCTTCGACGTCGACTGGGCGTTCGGCTACCCGCAACGCATCGTCGACCTCGCCTATCGCGCGGTCCATCAACTGGCCGTCAAGGCCGAGCTCGTCATCGGCAGCTACTACGGTCGGTCGCAGAAGTACGCCTACTTCAACGGCTGCTCGGACGGCGGTCGCGAAGGCATGAAGGAAGCGCAGATGTTCCCCGACGACTTCGACGGCATCATCGCGGGTGGGGCCGCGCAGTACTGGACGCATGCTGCGACCGAGCAGCTCGTGATGTCGATCGATCTGCGGAATGCCGGCATCCAGGGCGCGCCCGGCGCGGCCATCCTGACGCTCGCGCAAAACGCGGCCACGGCGACCTGCGATGCCCGCGACGGCGTCGTCGACGGCCTGATCGGCAACCCGCAGAAGTGCCACTGGGACCCGGCGACGCTCGTGTGCAAGGCGGGGCAGGATCCCGCCACCTGCATCACGGCGGCGCAGGCGCTCGCGTTGAAGGAGAACATCGAGCCGGTCCGCGATCCGCAGACCGGGCGTTACGTCTTCTCCGGCATGTCGCGCGGTTCCGAGTTCGACGAGATCCGTTTCGGCTACCAGGGGCTCGCCCCGTTCGGCATCGGCCATTACCGGATCGCGTTGAATGCGCCGAACCGGGACGGCTCGACGTTCGACCTGCACACCGACCTGCCCATCCTCGACCGGGTCCTGGGCAGCGTCGACGCGACCGATACCGATCTGCGGCCGTTCCGGAAAACCGGCGCCAAGCTGATCCAGTGGCACGGTTGGGACGACGCGGCTTTCACGCTCGGCAACACGGTCAGGTATTACAACGAGGTCGTCGATGCGACCGGCGGCGGCAAGCTGGGAAAGGTGCAGGACTTCTATCGGCTGTTCAAGCTGCCCGGGGTCGGGCACTGCGGTTCCGGACCCGGACCGGATAATATCGGCGCCGAGAACCAGACCGCCTACTCGCAGGACCCGAAGCACGACATCGTCAGTGCGCTCGAAGCCTGGGTGGAGCGGGGCGACGCGCCGGACGAATCGATCGCGACCAAATACGTCAACGACGACTCGACGCAGGGCGTCATGATGCAGCGTCCCATCTGCGCCTATCCGAACGAGGCGATCTACAAAGGCCGTGGCGATACGAACCAGGCGAAGAATTTCACTTGCGGAACGCCGACTCCGGCGCGAGACGACGCGTCCAGCGCGCCCCGGCCAGCCAGTGATGCGCGGTCCCGCCGTATCAGGGTCTCTCTCGGCCCTTCTGGGCCTTCCCCGCTATGGCGGGGTTTTTTTTCGTCGGTCGTGCAGATCGATCGACGACGCGAGTCCGGCGCCCGGACGAGGGCGGGACGTCGAATCCGCGATCTGATTTTGATCCAGCTTGCATGAGCGTTCCCGATCATCCGGCGTTCGTCGCGGCGGTCCGCTACCGTCGACCGCTGACGGCGCTGTGCGCCGTGTTCTCGCTCGCGGGCGTCGCGCTGGTCGCCGCGCTGGGCGCCTCGCTGGCCGGCTGGCCCAGCCTGCGAGCGCTTCCCTGGTTCGCCGGCTACCTGGGCGCCGCGTTGCTGTTGCCGGCGGCCGGATTCGGGTCGGCTGCTTCGATCGCCCGGGCCCGCATCCGGGCCAGCGTGGCCTGCAGGATGACCACCGCGAGCAGGAAGCCTCCGCTGACCACCTGCTGGACGTGGCCTGCGGATGGGAATTGTTTCACGCGTTCCTGCTATCGCACGACGACATCATCGATAATTCCGATATGCGCCGCGACAAGCCAAGTCTGCACCGGCAACTGGCGGCTCTGGACGGCGACGGCCGAGTATTCGGGAGGAACCTCGGCATCGTCGCGGGCGATCTGCTGTTCACTGCCGCGATGAAGCTG
>CAHJXF010000164.1 GCA_903644065.1 Betaproteobacteria bacterium | reverse complement strand
GCCGGATCGAGGACGGCACGGAGCCGATCGAGGCGATCGCCGCATCGGTCGGCTTCCACAATCCCGAACGCATGCGTCGCGCCTTCGTGCGGCTCTACGGCCAGCCGCCGCAGGCACTGCGGCGGCTGGCGCGTCGCGAGTCCTGATGCGCCGACCGATCAGGACTGCGGTCTCGGCGTCTCTTCCGCCAGCAGCAGCGGATCGGCCTCTGCGATGCGCCGTCCGGACACCTCGTCGCCGGCGTCGGCCGGCAGCCGCCGGATCAGCAAGAACGACGACGCCGACACCAGGCCCACGACCAGGAACGCGACGTGGAAGTCGCCCGCCGCGACGTCGCTTCGCCCCGCCATCAGCGTCATGGTCTCGAGCGCCGCGGCGCCGAGCGTGACGCCGGTCGACAGCGACATCTGCTGCGCGACGTTGGCGAGGCCCGACGCGGCGCCCATGTCGCGCTTGTCGATGTCCGCGTACGACAGCGCGTTCAGCGACGTGAACTGCAGCGAGCGGAAGAAGCCGCCGAACAGCAACAGCCCGAGCATCAGCGCGACCGGCGTCACGGCCGAGAACGCGCCGTAGCCGACGATCGTCGCCGACGCGACCAGCGCGTTGATCGACAACACCGTGCGAAAGCCGAAGCGCTTCAGGATGCGGGTCGCCAGCGTCTTCATGAACATCGCCGCCGCGGCCGACGAGCAGGTCAGGAGGCCGGACTGCAACGCGGTGTAGCCGAAGCCGAGCTGCAGCATCAGCGGCAGCAGGAACGGCGACGCGCCGACGCCGACGCGGAACAGCGAGCCGCCGACGACGCCGGCGAAGTAGGTCGGCACCCGCAGGAAGCCGAAGTCGAGCACCGGTCGACGTCCCTCGCGCACGAAGCGTCGGGCGTGGACCACGTACCACGCGATGCAGGCGACGCCGCCGACGATGCACGCGGCCGAGCCGGCCGGCGGCAGCAGGCGTTGACCGAGCGTCGCGGCGCCGAGCGTCAGCGCCGACAGGCCGATGCCCGACAGCAGGAAGCCCTGCCAGTCGAGCGGCGTGCGCAGCTCCTCGACGATCTCGGGCACGAAGCGACCGGCGAGCGTCCAGCCGACGAGGCCGATCGGCAGGTTGATGAAGAAGATCCAGCGCCAATGCCAATAGGTGGCGATGAAGCCGCCGACCGGGGGCCCGAGGATGGGACCGAGCAGCGCCGGCATCGTCAGGTACGACAGCACCTTGACCAGCTCGCGCTTCTCGACGCTCTTCAACAGCACGAGGCGGCCGACCGGCACCATCATCGCGCCGCCGATGCCCTGCACGAATCGCGCGACGACGAAGCCGCCGAGCGAGCTCGAGACGCCGCAGGCCAGCGAGCCGAGCACGAACACGGCGATCGCCGCGCGGAACACGGTGCGCGAGCCGTGGCGGTCGGCCATCCAGCCGCTGATCGGGATGAAGACCGCGAGGCTGACGAGGTAGGCGGTGAGCGCGAGCTTCAGCGCGATGGGGTTCTCGGCCAGGTCGGTGGCGATCACCGGCAACGACGTCGCGATGATCGTGCCGTCGAGGTTCTCCATGAACAACGCGCACGCGATGATCAGCGGCAGGGTGAGGGCGGGGGACAGACGCATGGACGACGGTGGTGGAACGCGCAGGGAACGAGGGTAGCGCAGCGGGCCATGCGAACGACGGAACGACGTCGGATGCCGAGCGACGACCCCGTATTTCCATGCGCGCAACGACAGTGCTTGGTGAAGCACCTCGCGCTGCTTCGGCATCGCGGCCCAGGCCGGGACCCGGTCAGCTCGTGCATCGACGGCGCTTGGTAAAGCACCTCGCGCTGCTTTGTCATCCCGGCGCAGGCGGGGAGCCAGGTCGCTCTTGCATCGCACGGGCACGGACTTGGGCCCCGGCCTTCGCCGGGGTGACAAGGAGATAAGGGTCGGCGGTGCAACGACCGAGGCACGAGAAGGCGTGGGCCGCTGACGACGCGACCTTCGATCCGAAAGCTCGCACTGATCGTCGTTCCGTCGTTCCCGCGCGTGCTGAATGCAGCGACGTCGGATGTCGAGCGACGCCCCTGATGTCGTGCGCGGGAACGACGGTGCTTGGTGAAGCACCTCGCTCCACTTCGTCATTTTGGCGCAGGCCGGGACCCGATCAGCTCGTGCATCGACGGTGCTTGGTAAAGCATCTCGCGCTGCTTTGTCATCTCGGCGCAGGCCGGGACACAAGTCGCTCGTGCTTCGAACTTGGGCCCCGGCCTTCGCCGGGGTGACAAGGAGAAGAGGGTCGGCGGTGCAACGACCGAGGCACGAGAAGGCGTGGGCCGCTGACGACGCCACCAATCGATCGGAAAGCTCGCACTGATCGTCGATCCGTCGTTCCCGCGCATGCGGGAATGCAGGGACGGTAAATGCCGAGCGACGACCTCGAATTCGTGCGCGGGAACGACGGTGCTTGGTGAGGCACCTCGCTCCACTTCGTCATCCCGGCGCAGGCCGGGACCCAATCAGCTTGTGCATCGCACGGGCACGGACTCGGGCTCGGCGTTCACCGGGGTCACAGGGAGATTGGGGATCGCCGGTGCACGGACCGATCTCCGCACCAGTCCGTCGTCCGAGGCCGCGCTATCCTCTCCGCCCGCCATGCCCGACGCCGCCCGGATCATCGCCCACCTCGACATGGATGCGTTCTTCGCGTCCGTCGAGCTGCTGCGCTATCCGGAACTGCGGGGACGTCCGGTCGTCGTCGGCGGCGGTCGCCGTCACCAGCCCGAGGAGATCGTGGACCCGGCGACCGGCGCCATCACGCGAAAGTTCGTCACGCTGGCCGGCTACGCGGGCCGCGGCGTCGCGACCACGGCCAGCTACGAGGCGCGCGAGTTCGGCGTCCACTCGGCGATGGGCTTGATGAAGGCGGCCCGGCTCGCGCCCGAGGCCGTGCTGCTGCCGAGCGACTTCGACGCCTATCGCGAACAGTCGCAGCGCTTCAAGGCCGCGGTGCGCTCGATCGCACCGGACGTCGAGGACCGCGGCATCGACGAGATCTACATCGACCTGACCGACGTGGTCGGCGCGGCCACCGGGCTCGGCGACGACGCCTTCGACCGCGACGCGATCGCCCGCGTGGCCCGCGCCATCAAGGCGGCGGTCCGCGAGGCGACCGGCCTGTCGTGCTCGATCGGCATTGCGCCCAACAAGCTGCTGGCGAAGATCGCGTCCGACCTGGAGAAGCCCGACGGTCTCGTGATCCTCGAGGCCGCCGACGTGCCGACCCGCATCTGGCCGCTGGCGCCGAAGAAGATCAACGGCATCGGCCCGAAGGCCAGCGCCCGGCTGACCGGCATGGGCATCGCCACCATCGGCCAGCTCGCGACGACGCCGCTCGGCACGCTCGGCGACCGCTTCGGCGCCAACACCGCGCGCTGGATGCACGAGGTGGCGCACGGCCGCGATCGGCGCGTGGTGGCGAACCGCAGCGACAGCAAGTCGGTCAGCCGCGAGACCACCTTCGAACGCGACCTGCACGCGGTGCGCGACCGGGCCGCGCTGTCGGAGATCTTCACGCATCTGTGCGAGAAGCTGGCCGGCGACCTGCAGCGGAAGGGCTACGTGGCGCGCAACATCGGCCTGAAGCTGCGCTACGACGACTTCACGATCGCGACCCGGGCCACGACCCTCGCCACGCCGACGCAGGACGCCGCCACCATCCGCCGCGTGGCCGGCGAGTGCGCGCGCCGGGCCCCGCTCGAACAGCGCATCCGCCTGCTCGGCGTGCGCGCCGGGACGTTGATGCGGGTCGACGAGGCCGCAGCGCGGAACGCGGCGCTCGAGCGCCGCCGCACGCGCGACCTGTTCGACGAAACGTTCGACGCGTAGCGCCGATCGCGAGCCCGGTGCGGCCCGCGACGACGCGATCGAACCGTTCCGTCCTCGACGTTAGCATCGCGCTCGACGGCGGCGCCGATCCCGGAGCGCCGAGCGCCGTCACCGACGAGTGCGCGGCGGCGGCGCACGATCCGCGTTGCGCCGATGAACGTCGTGCCGCAAGACTTGCACCGGGGTCCGCCCCCATGCGGCAGCATGCTCGTCTTCCTTTCATCGTTCGACCGTCATGCCGAGCCTGCTCACCGAACCCTCCTCGACCCTCGCGTCGGTCGCCGAAGCGATCGAGCTGACCGCTTCCGTCGGGCTGGTCTACGTGTCGGGCAGCGAGCCCGGCATCCGTCGCGTGCGCCGCGGCGAGCGTTTCGCCTATCTCGGCACCGACGACCGGACGCTGCGCGACGCGAAGACGCTGGAACGCATCGCCAGCCTCGCCATTCCGCCGGCCTACGAACAGGTGTGGATCTGCGCGAAGGACCGCGGCCACCTGCAGGCCACCGGCTACGACGACCGCGGTCGCAAGCAATATCGCTATCACCCGGAGTGGCGCTCGGCGCGCGACGGCGCCAAGTTCGAACGCATGATCGAGTTCGGCGAGGCGTTGCCGAAGCTGCGTCGACGCATCGCGCGCGACCTGGCGCTGTCCGGGCTGCCGCGCGACAAGGTGCTGGCGGTGGTCGTCAGCCTGCTCGACGCGACGCGTATCCGCATCGGCAACGCCGAGTACGCGCGCGACAACGCGAGCTTCGGCCTGACCACGCTGAAGGACAAGCACGTCCGCTTCGTGAAGGACGGCCGGGCGCGTTTCACGTTCAACGGCAAGGGCGGCCTGGAACACGACGTGACGGTCGACGACAAGCGGCTGTCGCGGCTGGTGCGGAACATCCAGCACCTGCCCGGCCAGCAGCTGTTCCAGTACGTCGACGACGACGGCACGCGGCATCCGATCACGTCGGACCTCGTCAACGCCTACCTGCAGGAGGCGATGGGCGAGGACTTCACCGCGAAGGACTTCCGCACCTGGAGCGCGACGCTGTCGGCGATCGGCCTGATGGTCGCGACGCCGCTGCCCGAGGCCGTCAACGGCCATGCCAGCGAAAAGGCCTTCAAGGCGGCCATCGTCACGGCCATCAAGGCCGTGGCCGCGGAGCTGCGCAACACGCCGACCGTGGCGCGCAAGTCGTACATCAACCCGATCGTCTTCACCGCGTGGCGCAACGGCTCGCTGCACAAGGCGGTCGAAGGACGGCTCGAGGGTGCGCCGCGAAAGGCCGAGAAGTTCGCGCTGCAGTTCCTTCGCGACGAGGCGAAGCTCGCGGCCAAGCTCGCCAAGGCGGCGGCGAAGGGCGCGAAGACCGCGGGCAAGACGATCGGCGAGGTGATCGCGGCCGCTTGACGAATCGCGCCGATCGGCAAGGTCATCGCGGCCGCCCGATGCGTCGCGCGGATCGGGCACGGTCCGTCACGACTTGCATCGGGCGCCGATGCCGCCATGTGCGGAGGTCCCGGTGGCCTACTTCGTTCTTCCATGCGTTCCAAGTTCCTGACCCGTCTTCGCTCGCCACGCGCCTGGCTCGCGCTGGCCGTCACCGGCCTCGGCGCGACGCTCGCCACCGCGGGCTGCACCAGCCTCGCCGAGCGCGAACGCGAGATCGTCTTCCGCATCGAGCCGGGGACGGCCAGCTGGTACGACGGGTTGCCGGCCGGCGTCCAGGAGTTCGACCTCGACGTACCGCAGCCGTCGGCCGCCCCGAAGGCCATCGCGCGGCAGTCGGTGCACGCGTGGTGGTGGCCGTCGACGCGAAAGAACGCGCCGGCGCTGCTCTACCTGCACGGCTCGCGCTGGAACCTGACGGGCCAGCTGTTCCGCATCCGCGAGTTGCACGACCTCGGCTTCTCGGTCTTCGCGATCGACTATCGCGGCTTCGGCAAGAGTGCCGGCGACCTGCCGTCCGAGAAGGCGGTCTACGAGGATGCGCGGCTGGGCTGGGACGCGATGGCGAAGCTCGAGCCCGACCCGCGGCGGCGCTTCATCTACGGTCACTCGCTCGGCGGCGCGATCGCGGTCGACCTCGCGGCGTCGCTGTCGAAGGAAGCGAAGGACGACGCGAAGGACGAGGCCGCACCGGCGGCGGGCCTGGTCGTCGAGTCGTCGTTCACCAACCTCGCCGACATCGCCCGCTCGCTGTCGTACGCGTGGCTGCCGATCCAGCTGATCCTGTCGCAGAAGTTCGACGCGGTCGACAAGATCGGAAAGGTGCGCATGCCGGTGATCGTGCTGCACGGCGACCGCGACCGCTACGTGCCGGTCGACCTCGGCCGCAAGCTGTACGATGCGGCGCCCGAGCCGAAGCGCCTCGTGGTGGTCGAGGACGGCACGCACAACAACAGCCTGCGACTCGGCGAGCGTGACATGCGACAGGCCTTCGGCGACGTGTTCGCGCTGCGCGTGCCGAAGAGCTGACCGCGGCCGGGTTGCCGACGGCGAGTTCCGGCGCGAAGCTCGGCGCTGCGCTGCGAAAGGGCCGTCATGCCGCTTCTCAAACGTATCTCCTGGCCGCTCGGCAAGCCCGCCACGCCGCCGCCCGTCGTCGGCCTGCCCACGGGCGTCACCCTGTTCGTCGGACGCGCCGCCGAGGGACCGGTCGGCGTTGCGACGCGCGTCACCGATCGCGCCGGCTGCGACGCGACCTTCGGGCCGCCCGACGCGGCACACCCGCTCGGCTGGTCGATCGGCCACTACTTCGACAACGGCGGCGCGGGTGCCTGGGTGGTGTCGCTGGCGACCGACGATCCGGCCGCGCTCGCGACCTGCCTGTCGCCGGGCGGCCCCGCCGATCTCATCGATCGCTTCGACCTGTTGTGCGTGCCCGGCCTCGCGGACGCGGCGACGCAGGCCGCGTTGCAGGCCGCGTGCGCGGCACGCGGCGTGTTCTTCCTGATCGACTGCGCCGCGAACGCGACGCAGGCGAGTCTCGCCGCAGGTCCGCCCGCGTTGCTGACCGGTCCCGCCGCGGTCGACTCGGCGCTCTACGCGCCATGGTTGATGGTCGACGACGGCGCGGGGCTCCGCGCCTGTCCGCCCTGCGCTTTCGTGGCCGGGCTCTACGCTCGAAGCGATGCGGCGAACGGCGTGTGGCATTCACCCGCCGGTCGGGACGCGCGGCTCGCCGGCGCCCCGTCCCCGTCGCTCGCCATCGACGATCAGCACGGCGACGCGATGGCCCTGGCCGGCATCGACACGTTGCGGAACTTCCACGGCGTCGGTACGGTGATCTGGGGCGTGCGGACCCTGTCCGCCTCGAGCGATCCCGCCGAGCGCTACGTGTCCAAGCGCCGCTTCGTCCGCTTGGTCGAGGCCAGCATTCGAGCGAGCCTCGCCCGGACCACGGCGGGGCGCGACGGCGACGGCGCGTGGAGCGCGGTGCGGTCGACCGTCGACGATTTCCTGCGCGGTCTGTGGCGGCGCGGCGCGTTGCAGGGCGTGAAGCCGGAACAGGCCTGGGTCGTGGGCTGCGACCGGACGACGATGTCGTCCGCGGACGTCGCGGCGGGCCGCCTCGTGGTGCTGATCGGTCTCGCGACGCTGAAGCCGGCAGAGTTCACGATGCGGCGGATCGTCGTC
>CAHJXF010000163.1 GCA_903644065.1 Betaproteobacteria bacterium | reverse complement strand
ATTCGGCGACCAGGGCGGCGAAGCGTTCGTCCGCTTCGGCCGCGCTCATTCGCGGGCTGTCGCTCATGCGCGGGCTATCGCTCATGCGCGGGCTATCGCTCATGCGTCCGTCGCCGTGCCCGGCCGGGTCCATCGCAGACCGCGAACGTCACTTGACGACCACCCACTTCAGCAGGTTGTCGTTGGTCGCCATCTGCACCAGCGTGATGTTCTTCTTGACGCCCCAGGCCAGCGCCTGCTGGTGCAGCGGCAGGTGGCCGATGTCGTCCTCGTGCAGCTTCATCGCCTCGGCGATCATCGCGTCGCGCTTCTGCTGGTTGGTCTCGGACTGGATCTTGTCGATCAGGTCGTCGACCTTCGGGTTGCTGTACGCGCCCAGGTTGAACTGGCCGCGGCCGGTCGCGTTGTCGGGCGTGCCGAGGATCGAGTTCAGCGTGTCGTGCGCATCGATCGTCGACGGGGTCCAGCCGAGCAGGTACAGCGACGTGTTGCGCGACAGGATCTTGGGAAAGTACAGCGCCTTCGACTCGGCCTGCAGGTTCACCTTCACGTTGATGCGCGCCAGCATCGCGGCCACCGCCTGGCAGATCTCCGAGTCGTTGACGTAGCGGTCGTTGGGACAGTTCATCCCGACCTCGAAGCCCTGCGGATAGCCGGCGTCGGCCATCAGCTTCTTCGCGCCGTCCACGTCGTACGGCAGCCGCTTGTTGAGGTCGGCGACGAAGCCGTGCACGCCCGGCGCGATCATCTCGCCGGTGGGCGTCGACGCGCCGCGCATGACCTTGGACTTGATGGTCTCGATGTCGATGGCCTCGTAGAACGCCTGGCGCACGCGCTTGTCCTTGAACGGGTTCTTGCCCTTGATGTTCGAGTACAGCAGCTCGTCGCGCTTCTGGTCCATGCCGAGGAAGAGGGTGCGCAGCTCTAGCCCCTGCAGCACCTTGGTGTTGGCGCCGGCGTTGACGCGCGCGATGTCCTGCTGCGGCACCGGCTCCATCATGTCGATCTCGCCGGAGATCAGTGCGGCCACGCGGGTCGACGACACGCCGATCGGCGTGAAGATGGCTTCATCGACGTTCCCCTCGACCTTGTCCCAGTAGTTGAGATTGCGGACCAGCACCGTCCGCGTGCCCGGCTCGCGCGACTTGAGGCGGTACGGTCCCGTGCCGTTGGCCTTGAACGACGCGTAGTTCTCGATGCCCTTCCGCTTGTCGACCGGCTTCTCCGCATGGTTGTCGACGCACCACTTCCTGCTGAAGATGAACCAGCGCGTGAAGTTGTTGGGCAGGATCGGATAGGGCGTCTTGGTGACGACGTCGATCGTGTAGTCGTCGATGCGGTTGATCGACGCGATGGCGCCGACGTAGGTCTTGACGTCGGAGCCGTCGGCCAGCGCCCGCTGGTACGAGAAGATCACGTCGTCGGCGGTGAACGGCGTGCCGTCGTGGAACGTCACGTTCCTGCGCAGGTTGAAGCGCCACACGGTGGGCGCGGTCTGCTTCCAGTCGGTGGCCAGCGCCGGCACCGGCTGCAGGTTCTTGTCGAGCCCGACCAGCGACTCGTAGATGTTGTTCAGGAACGAAAGCTGCAGCGACTCGTTGAGCGAGTGCGGGTCCATCGAGACCGGGTCGCCCTGGTTCGAGAAGCGGAAGGTGGCGGCGTCGGCCGACGGGGCGAACGCCAGGCCGAGACAGAGCGAGGCGGCGGTCGAGACGAGGAAGCGCTTGAACGTCATGAAGTTCCTTCCGGAGAAGCGGCGATCACGGATTGCGAGGCCGACGAAGCGATGCGGGTCGCCCGGTCAACCGTCTGCGTCCCGCCTGCGCGGCGACGACGAGGCGGACGCGAACAATATCGGAGTCCGGGCCCTGCACGACGGATCGGTCTCGACGGGGACGCGATGCGGCTTCATCGCGCCAACGCCCGCTCGGCCAGCGCCGCCAACAGCCCCGCGCCGATCGGCAGCACTTCGTCGTTGAAATCGTAGCGGGTGTTGTGCAAAAAGGCGCCGCGCTCCGCGCCGCCCTGGCCGAGGCGCAGGTAGGCGCCCGGGCGTCGTTGCAGCATGAACGAGAAGTCTTCGGCGCCCATCGACGGCGGCAGGTCGCGGATCACGTGGTCCTCGCCGACCAGCGACGCGGCCACGTCGCCGGCGAAGCGCGCCTCGGCGAACGAGTTGACGGTGGCCGGGTAGACCCGGCGGTAGTCGCAGGTCGCCGTGGCGCCGAAGGCCGCCGCGATCGACGCGCACAACGTGGTCAGGCGCTGCTCGATCAGGTCCTGCACCGATGCCTTGAAGCTGCGTGCAGTGCCGACCAGGCGGACCTCGCCGGGGATCACCGAGTGGGCGTCCAGGTCGCCTGCCTGCATCGCCGAGATCGTGACCACCGCCGAGTCGATCGGGCTGACGTTGCGCGCCACGATGCTCTGCACCGCCGTGATCAGGTGGCCCGCGACCACCACCGGATCGATGGCGAGATAGGGATGCGCGCCGTGCCCGCCGCGACCGGTGACGACGATCTCGAAGCGGTCCGACGCGGCCATCATCGCGCCGTCGGCGATGCCGATGGTGCCGGCGGGCAGGCTCGGCCAGTTGTGCATCGCGTACACGGCGTCGCACGGGAAGCGCTCGAAGAGGCCGTCGTCGATCATCTCGCGGGCGCCGGCGAACCCTTCCTCGCCGGGCTGGAAGATGAGATGCACGGTGCCGTCGAAGTCGCGCGTGGCGGCGAGGTGGCGCGCGGACCCGAGCAGCATGGTGGTGTGTCCGTCGTGGCCGCAAGCGTGCATGCGGTGCGGAATGGACGACGCATGCGCGAACGCGTTCTGCTCGACGATGGGGAGCGCGTCCATGTCGGCGCGCAGCCCGATCGTGCGCGTCGACAGCGACGCGCCGGCCGCGGGCCGGCCGCGCAGCACGCCGACCACGCCGGTGCGACCGATGCCGGTATGGGTCTCGATGCCGAGCGCCTGCAGTTCGCGGGCGACGACGGCCGCGGTCCGCACTTCCTCGAAACCGATCTCGGGATGCGCGTGGAGGTCGCGGCGGATGGCGACGAGGTCGTCGTGGAAGCCGCGGATCGCATCGACCGGCGACGGGGCGAGCGGGCCTTCGGAGGGTTTGTTCAAGGGATGCGGGTCGGATCAGCTCGCCGCGCTGCGCTCGATCCGCAGCCGCGGGTCGACGACGAAGTAGAGCAGGTCGACGACGAGGTTGATGACGACGAAGATCAGCGCGATCAGGCACAGGTAGGCCGCCATGACCGGGATGTCGGCGACGCTGACCGACTGGATGAACAGCAGCCCCATGCCGGGCCACTGGAACACGCTTTCGGTGACGATCGCGAACGCGATGATGCCGCCCAGCTGCAGGCCGGTGATGGTGATGACCGGCACCAGCGTGTTCTTGAGCGCGTGGCCGAAGTTGATCGCGCGGCGCGACAGGCCGCGGGCGCGGGCGAACTTGATGTAGTCGGTGCGCAGCACCTCGAGCATCTCGGAACGCACGAGGCGCAGGATCAGCGTGAGCTGGAACAGGCACAGCGTGATCGACGGCAGGATCAGGTGGCGCCAGCCGTCGATCGACGTGAAGCCAGAGGTCCACCAGCCGAGCGACGTGGTCTCGCCGCGGCCGTACGACGGCAGCCAGCCGAGCGTCACGGCGAAGACCAGGATCAGCAGGATGCCGATCACGAAGGTGGGCAGCGACACGCCGAGCAGCGACATGGTCAGCAGCAGTTGCGCGAGCCAGCTGCGGCGCCGCAGGGCGGTGTACACGCCGGCCGGCACGCCGACGACGGTGGCGAGGACCGCGGCCACGAGGCTCAATTCGAGCGTGGCCGGCAGGCGTTCGCGGATCAGCGTGGACACCTTTCGTCCTTCGCGGAGCGACAGGCCGAAGTCGCCGCTGGCCGCATGCCCGACGAACTTCGCGAACTGCACGACGAAGGGCCGGTCGAGTCCGAGGTCGCGGCGCAACGCGGCCCGTTCGCTCGGCGACGCATCCTGCCCGACCATGAAGGCCACCGGATCACCGGTGAACTGGAACAGCATGAACGACACGAACGCGACGGCCAGCATCACGAGAACGGCTTGGACGGCGCGGCGCAGGACGAAGGCGAACATGGGGAAGGGTGCTGCGTCAGCTGCGACGTCGGATGCGGTGACCGCGTACCGGAGTACGGGCGAGAAGTCGCGCTCGACGACCGACCATCGACGGTGCGCGACGCGATCCGGATCCGTCGTTCGAGCCGGTGGTCGCGACGATCATGCCCAACGGACCGGAGAGCGTCAATCGAGTCGTCGGCCGTCGATCACCCACCCGGCCGATTGCGACCAGCCCGGCGCTGCCATAGGGGAAATATGGTGCGTTCCAAAAAGACATGGTTTACACTCTGGCGCGCTTGACGGCCCTGGCTTCGAAGGCACTTTTTCATAGACGAAATCTGCGTTCGAACCCGTCGTTCGAACCCGTCGTTCGAACCCGTCGTTCGGGGCCGTTTCTGGAAGCTTCGTTCGGGACCGTTGTTTCGATCGGCTCGTCCGCCGGTCCGTATCGACCGCAATCCGCTGGAGATCGAGTGCGTCCAGTCGTGTCCACCCCGGGTCTGGTCGTCGTCACCGTTTGTGCAGCCGCCGGGCTCGACGCCATCCCACCCTGTTGCACCGACGACGGTCGCGCGACGACCGGCAGCGACGTTCTCCTCGATCCGGCGGGGGTCGTCGATTCGGTGGTGCAGGTTCAACGGCGCCGTCGGGCCGTCGGTTCGTCGAACTAATCCGCATCACCTCGCTGTTCCACGTCATCAAGGAGATTCCCGATGGTTACTGCAAAGAAGGCCGTGGCGAAGAAAGCCGTAGCCAAGGCGCCGGCCAAGAAGGCCGTCGTCGCGAAGAAGGCCGCCACGACCGCGCCGGCCAAGAAGGCCGCCGCCAAGGCGCCCGCCACGAAGACCGCCGCCCGCAAGCCCAATGCCGCCTTCATGAAGGCCATGACGCCAAGCCCTGCACTCGGTGCGGTGATTGGCGCGATGGCCGTGCCGCGGACCGAAGTGACGAGCAAGCTGTGGGCCTACATCAAGAAGAACAACCTGCAGGACCCCGCGGCCAAGCGCTTCATCAACGCCGACGCCAAGCTGAAGGAAGTCTTCGGCAAGGCCCGCGTCGACATGTTCGAGATGACACGCCTGGTCCAGGGTCACCTGAAGTAGGCCGCCCGCGCTCGATGAAGCCCGGCTCGCCGGGCTTTTTTTTGGAAGACGGGTTCGCCGTCAGCGCTCGACGTGCCCCCGGACCTCGGTGGCGACGCCCCATTCGGCCAGGATCGCACCGACGTCCCGACGGTCGGCGCCGGACTTCGGCACGCCGGGTGTCGTCCGGCTGAAGCGCGGTGCCGGTGCCGGCTGCACCACGCCGTCGACCGTGACGAAGGTCCCGCGCGCCATGTTGTGCGGATGCCGCGGCGCCTCGTCCCAGTCGAGCACCGGCGCGAAGCAGGCGTCGCTGCCTTCCAGCAACGCGCACCAGGCGTCGCGCGTCCTCGTCGCGAAGAGGGCGACCAGCCGCTGCTTCTGCGCGGGCCACGCGGCACGGTTCATCTGCGCGTCGAACAGGGGATCGTCGATGCCGCAACGATCCCGCAGCACCGCGTAGAACTGCGGCTCGATGGCGCCGATCGCGACGTGGCGTCCGTCCGCGCAGCGATAGGTGTCGTAGAACGGCGCGGCGCCGTCGAGCAGGTTGGCGCCGCGCTCGTTGTTCCACCAGCCGTTGGCCGCGAAGCCGTACATCATCGCGGACAGCAACGCGGCGCCGTCGGTCATCGCGGCGTCGACGACCTGGCCGCGCCCCGAGCCCTGCGCCTCGAGCAGCGCCGCCAGCACGCCGACGGCCAGCAGCATGGCGCCGCCGCCGAAGTCGCCGACATAGTTGAGCGGCACCGTCGGCTTGCCGTCGGCAGGACCGATGGCGTGCAGCGCGCCGGACAGTGCGATGTAGTTGAGGTCGTGCCCGGCCGCCTGCGCCAGCGGGCCGTGCTGGCCCCAGCCGGTCATGCGGCCGTAGACCAGGCGCGGGTTGCGCGCGTGGCAGGCGTCGGGTCCGAGGCCGAGCCGCTCCATCGTGCCGGGACGGAAGCCTTCGATCAGCGCGTCGGCGCGGTCGATCACCGCCAGCAGGTCGTCGACCGCGCCGTCGCGCTTCAGGTCGATCTCGAGCGTGGAGCGGCCGCGGGCCAGAACGTTGAAGCGGGGATCGGCCGGCACCACGTCCGCCAGGGCGCCGGTCCCGGGCCGGCGGGGGCGATCGACCCGCAACACCTCGGCGCCGAGGTCGGCCAGCAGCATGCCGCAGAACGGTCCCGGCCCCAGCCCGACCATCTCGACGATCTTCAATCCGCTCAGCGGACCGCCCATGCGCGGTATCCTTTCAGGTGGTGCGAGTCGCTCGTGCCGCTCCCTTCGAACAGGCGGGCGACGCCGCTCGAGCCGTTTCCATCATGCCCGATTCATCGGCAGGTCCAGCGCTGGCCCCCGCGTCGATCGACGCCGCGAGCGACCCGTCGGTGCGCGTCGTCAAGGGCGCCTGCCCGCACGACTGCCCCGACAGCTGCGCGATGCTGGTCCACGTGCGCGACGGCGTCGCACTGCGCGTGGCCGGCAACCCCGACCATGCCCCGACGGCCGGCACGCTGTGCACCAAGGTCTCGCGCTACGTCGAGCGCACCTATCACCCCGAGCGGCTGCTGCACCCGCTGAAACGGGTCGGCGCGAAAGGCGAGGGACGTTTCGAACGCATCGGCTGGGACGAGGCGCTCGACACGATCGCGACGCGCCTCGCGGCGATCGCGGCCGTCGACCCCGAGCGCATCGTGCCGTACAGCTACGCCGGCACGATGGGTCTGGTGCAGGGCGAGTCGATGGCCCAGCGCTTCTTCCACAAGCTCGGGGCCAGCCGCCTGCATCGCAGCATCTGCGCCGAGGCCGGCTCGGTCGGCTACGCGTACACGCTCGGCGCGCGCGTCGGCACCGACATCGAACGCGTGCAGGACGCGAAGCTGATCGTCTTCTGGGGCGCCAACGCGATCGCGTCGAGCCTGCACTTCTGGAGCCGCGCGCAGGCCGCCAGGCGCGACGGCGCGCGATTGATCGCGATCGACCCGTACCGCTCGCTGACCGCCGAGAAGTGCCACCTGCACATCGCGCCGCTGCCGGGCACCGACAGCGCGCTGGCGCTCGGCGTGATGCACGTGCTGGTGCGCGACGGGCTGGTCGACGACGACTACGTCGCGCGCCACACGCTCGGCTACGACGACCTGAAGGCACGCGTCGCGACCTTCCCGCCCGAACGCGTCGCCGAAATCTGCGGCATCGACGCGGCGGTGCTCGAGTCGTTCGCCCGCGAGTACGGCGCGGCGTCGCGCGCCGACGGCGGCGCGCTGATCCGCGTCAACTACGGCGTGCAGCGCGCGGCCGGCGGCGGGATGGCGGTCCGCAACGTCGCGTGC
>CAHJXF010000162.1 GCA_903644065.1 Betaproteobacteria bacterium | reverse complement strand
ACGAGCTGCCCGTCGTTCATGGTGGTGACCGGCAGCGGCGGCAGCGGCATCGTCGCCGCGAGCGACGCCGACGGCATCGTCAACGGCGTCGCGCTGGGCCCGCAGGCCGGTATCGCGCTCGGCCCGTTCGCCACGGCGACCGCATCGGGCGGCACCGCCAGCGTGCCGATCGTCGTCGGCGCCGGAGTGGCCGCGGGCAGCTACCCGCTCGTGCTGACCTGGGTCAACGACCAGGGCCAGTCGGCGATCTGCACGCCCACGGTCACGGTCGGCGCACCGACGGCGATCTACACGATCCAGGGATCGGGCGGCACCAGCCCGCTGGTGGGCCGCACCGTGATCACGCAGGGCGTCGTCACGCGGGTCGTCAACAACGGCTTCTACCTGCAGGATCCGCAGGGCGACGGCGACCCCGCGACGTCGGATGCCGTCTTCGTGTTCACGAGCACGGCGCCCACGGTGAGCGCGGGCAACCAGGTGCGGGTGTCGGCCACCGTCAGCGAGTTCAACACCGGCGCGGCGAACAACGCCGACACCGCGAGCCACACGATCACCGAGCTGTCGAGCGTCAGCGGCGTCGCGGTGGTCGGCACCGGTTACTCGATCGCTCCGCTGGTCATCGCGTTCCCGATGGCCGCACGCGAAGATCTCGAACGCTACGAGCACATGCTGGTGACGATCAACGGTCCGCTCACGGTCGTGCAGAACTTCTTCCTCGGCCAATACGGCCAGGCGACGCTGGCCGCGCTCGGTCGCACCGAGGCGCCGACCAACCGCTATCGTCCCGGCGCGAGCGCGCTGGCGTTGAACGCCGACAACAAGAACCGCAGCATCGTGCTCGAGGACGGCACCTCGCTGCAGAACCCCAGCCCGGTGCCGTTCCTGGGTGCCGCGAACACGCTGCGCGACGGCGACACGATCGCCGCGGTGACCGGGGTGCTCGACTACGGCCTTGCGACCAGCAGCGCCGCGGACCCCGGCAGCTGGCGGATCGTCCCGACGGTGGCGCCGCTGTCGACCCGCGCCAACGCGCGCAGCGTCGTGCCCGAGGACGTGGGCGGCACGATCAAGGTGGGCGCGGCCAACGTGCTCAACTTCTTCAGCACGTTCACCAACGGGCAGAACGCCGCCGGTGCGACGGGCCAGGGCTGCACGGTCGGCAACAGCACGTCGGCCGGCAACTGCCGCGGCGCCGACAACCTCGCCGAGTTCCTGCGCCAGCGAGCCAAGATCGTCGAGGAGCTCGCGGCCATCGACGCGGACGCGGTCGGGATCATGGAGATGCAGAACGGGCCGGCGGCGATCGGCAACCTGGTCGATGCGCTCAACGCGCGGGTCGGCGCCGGGACCTATGCCGCTGTGCCCGATCCGGCGCAGGGCACCGGCAGCGACGCGATCAAGGTCGCGATGATCTACAAGCCGGCCCGGCTGACGCGCCAGGGTCCGTCGATCAGCGATCCGAGCCCGATCCACAATCGGCCGCCGCTGGCCCAGACCTTCGTCGTGCCCACCGGGGAGACGTTCACGCTGGTCGTCAACCACCTGAAGTCGAAGGGCTGCGACGGGGCGACAGGTGCGGACGCGGACCAGGGAGACCTGCAGGGCTGCTTCAACGCGACACGGGTCGCGCAGGCGCGCCAGACGCGCGCCTTCGTCGCGTCGCTGTCGCCCGTCGGCAAGCCGGCGGGCGTGCTGCTGGTCGGCGATTTCAACTCGTACGCGCAGGAGGATCCGATCGCCGAGATGACCGGCAACGGCTACGTCGACGAGATCGGCCGCTTCAACGCGTTCGGCTACTCGTACGGCTTCGACGGAGCGTCGGGACGTCTCGATCAGGCGCTGACGACGCCCGCCCTGTCGTTGCGCGTCACGCGGGCGATCGAGTGGCACATCAACGCGGACGAACCGGCGGTGCTCGACTACAACCTCGAGAACAAGCAGCCGGCCTGCGCGACGTGCTCGCCGGACTACTACACGCCGACGCCGTACCGCGCGTCCGACCACGACCCGGTGGTGATCGGGCTGTCGTTCGCGCGGCGGCCGCCGACGACCCTCGCGCCGTCGCCGCGTCCCCGAACGGAACCGTGAGCGGCGACCCGGCCCGCGGGAACGTCGTCTTGCATTGCGTCCGCGCCGCAGGCGACCCGGGAAGCCGACAACCGTATCGGACTCGGGCGACGCGACGATCCCTTGCCGGCGCGTACGCTCCGGCCATCGTCCTCTCACCGGTCGCGCTCGCATGACTTCCACAACGTTCGCCGATCAGTCGCCCGACCTGACCGACTGGTTGCCCGGCGCCGTCCCGCCGGTGCACGAAGGCGTCTACGAACGCCGCGTATCCGACGGCACGTTCAGCTGCTGGAACGGCAACCAGTGGAACGCGGACGCCGACTCGCCGGCGGAAGCCGCCGGCAGCCAGGCGGCGAGCCGCGACCAGAATGCTTCATGGCGCGGCCTCGTCGCGCAGTCGTCGCTGCCGTGCGCCACGTGCAAGGGGCACACCGTCGTCGATCGCGGCCAGCACGAGGAGACGGACGCCGACCTGATCGGCGAGTGCCCCGACTGCTGACCCGCGTCACGCCCTTCGCGGGTCGCGGTACGAGAGCCGCTTCATCGCGGCGGTGAGGGTCTGCCGGGTCTTCGCATAGTCGGCCCAGGGATCGGTCTTCGCGAACGACAGGTGGTCGCGTGCCGTCGCCACCGTCCACTCGGCGCCCGACCCGAGCGCGCCGAGCGCGTCCCATGCGATCGGCATCGAGACGCCCATTCCGTGGCGCGCCCGCGCCGAGAACGCGATCGCCGTCGTCGCGCCATGTCCGTTGCGGAGGTAGTCGACGAAGACCTTGCCCAGGCGGTTCGACGGTCCCGACTTGGCGACGAAGCGGTCGGGGATCGTCTTGGCGAGGTGCTGCACGACCGCTTCGGAGAAGCCGCGCACCGTGTCCCAGTCGGCGCGCGGCGTGAGCGGCACGACGACATGCAGCCCCTTGCCGCCGCTGGTCTTCAGGAACGACGCGAGCTCCAGTTCGTCGAGGATCGCGCGGGTCAGCGTGGCGGCCTCCTGCACGTGCGCCCAGCTCACGCCTTCACCGGGATCGAGGTCGAACACCATGCGATCCGGCTTGTCGATCGCGCCGACCCGCGCGTTCCAGGTGTGCAGCTCGATCGTGTTGAACTGCGCGGCCGACAGCAACGCCTCCCGGGTCTCGATCGCGATCAACGCCGCATGGCCGGGCCACACCGACGGATCGAGCACCGTGACGCCGGCGATCTTCGCCTCCATGTGCTTCTGGAAGAACAGCTCGCCGTCGACGCCCGACGGGCCGCGCACCAGCGAGACCGGACGACCGACGAGATGCGGCAGGATCAGTTCGGCGACGCTGTCGTAGTAGCGCACCAGGTCGAGCTTGGTGGTGCCGCTCGACGCGTCGATGACGCGCTCGGGACTGCTGACCTTGATGCCGGCGACGAAGCCCTTGCCGCCGGATTTCGCGGTGGCGGCCGGCGCAGCGGCGGGTCTGGCGGAGCCGCTTGTCTTGTCCACTTCGCCCTTTCGCACGGCTGCCGTGCCGTCGTTCGAACGGCCGGCGTTCCCGGCGGCGGAATGAGAGTCGGCGGATGACTGGCCGGCCCCGCTCGTAGCGCCGCCCGGCGCGTCGAGCGCCTGTTCGCGCACGATCGAACGCGCCGGCTTGTCGAGGCGCAGACCCTGGAACGACGCATGCCGCAGGTGACCTTCGGGCGTCCATTCGGCGAACGCCACCTCGACCACCATCGTCGGCTCGACCCAGTGCTCGGTGCCGGGAACCCGCTTGGTCCAGCGGCTCTGCTTGGTCGAGCCGGTCTCGAACGGCGTGCCGTCGACCTCGAGCGGCTGGAGCTTCTGCTTCAGCTCGCCGGCGGTGGCCAGGCTCCAGCCGGTACCGACGGCACCGACGTAGCGCAGCCGGTCGTCCTCGTAGACGCCGAGGAACAGGTTGCCCACCTGGCTCGACGCGTTCGAACGGTCGGTGTAACCGCCGACGACGAATTCCTGGCGCAGCGAGCACTTGAGCTTCAGCCACGTCTCGCTGCGCGACGACACGTACGGCGCGTCGCGCCGCTTGACGATCACGCCTTCGAGCTGCATCGCACACGCGGCCTCGAGCACCTTCGCGGGCTCCGCCGGGAAGTCGTCGCTGAAGCGGATGCGATCGCTGGTGGTCCGCTCGAGCACGGCCTTCAACGCGGCGCGTCGCGCTTCGAGCGGCACCGCGCGCAGGTCGTAGCCGTCGAGATACGGCGCATCGAACAGGAAGTACGTGATCTGCTCGTTCTTCGCCTGGTCGATCGCGTTCTGCAACGCGTTGAAGTCCTGGCCGCCGCCCTGCTTCGCGACCACCATCTCGCCGTCGAGCCAGCCCTCGACGATGCCGAGCGCCTCGACGGCGGCGGCCAGCGAGCGCAGCTTGTCGGTCCAGTCGTTGCCGTTCCGCGTGATCAGGCGCGCCCTGCCCTTCTCGAGCCGGGCCAGCACGCGGTAGCCGTCGAACTTGGCCTCGACCAACCATTCGCCGCCGGTCGGCGGCGTCTTGGTCAGCGTCGCGAGCTGCGGGACGAGCTGGTCCGGCAACGTGGCCTTTTGCGCCCCGTCCGGCAGCGCGGCGGCGCTCGCGGCCCGCTTCTTCGACGGGCTCGCGCGCTTCGTCTTCGCCGCACCGGTCGAAAGGCTCGCCGCGGCCGCGGCCTCCACGACGACTGCCGACGACGACGACGGCTCGCGCGCTTCCAGCAGGCCGAGCGGATGCTCGATGACGCTGTCGGGCAGGGCCGTCACCACGTCGTATTGGTCGGCGGCACGGGCGCGATCGTCGCGCTTCTTGAACAGGATCCAGGCCTCCTGCCGGTCGCCCGGCTTGGCGATGCGCACCAGCTCCCACGCGCCGGCGAGCTTCTCGCCTCGCAGGTCGAACACCAGCTTGCCCTTCGCCAACCCGTCGCGCGGCTCGCCGGCCGGCGACCACGTGCCGCGATCCCACACGATCACCGTGCCGGCGCCGTACTGCTTGTCGGGGATGCGGCCTTCGAAGCTGCCGTACGACACCGGATGGTCCTCGACATGAATCGCCATGCGCTTGACCTTGGGGTCGAGGCTCGGGCCCTTCGGCACCGCCCAGCTCAGCAGCACGCCGTCGAGCTCGAGCCGGAAGTCGTAGTGCAGGTGCGACGCCCAGTGCTTCTGGACGACGAACGACAGCTGCTTGCCCGGCTTGACGGCCTGGCCGGACGGCTCGGGGGTCTTCGCGAAATCTCGTTTCGCGTTGTACTTGGCGAGGGGAGGCGTGGCACTCATCGGGGGACGGTCAATGCGCTGGAGTCAGTCGACGAATCGCGATGGAGGACGGTCGGTCGAAATCACGGTGGGCGCTGCCGGCATCGGGGCCGGCGCAGCCTACGGATCTGACCCCCGACGGTGCGTCAGGCGGCCTTCTTTCGCGTCGCTTTCTTCGCCACCTTGCGGGACGACTTTGCGCCGGCCTCGGCCGTCTCGGCACTCTCGGCCGTCCCGGCCGTCTCGGCACTCTCGTCGTCCTCGTCGTTGGCGGCCGACGACGACGGCCCTTTGCGACCGAGGCTCTGCTTCAGCAGCGCCGTGAGGTCGATGACGTTGCTGGTCGCCGGCGCCTCCCCTTCCTCGAGCGGCTCGACCTTCTCGGTCTTGCCCGCCTCGACGCGCCTGGCGATCAGCGCGCGCACCGCGTCGGCGAACTGATCCGTGTACCGGCCGGCCTCGAAGGCCACCGTCATGTCGCCGATCAGTTGTTCCGCCATCTTCAGCTCGGCAGCCTTCAGGTTCGCCGCCGTCTTGCCTTCGGCGGGCAGCTTCAGGTCGCCCATGTCGCGGATCTCGTTCGACCAGCGCAGCGTATTGAGCACCAGGCCCGCTCCCGACGGCACCAGCGCGGCCAGGTGCTCCTTCGTGTGCATCACGACCCGGGCCACGCCGATCACGCCGGCGGTCAGCATCGCCTCGCGCAGCAGCGCGTAGACCTTCTCGCCCTTGTTCATCGGCTCGAGGTAGTAGGGCTTCTCGAGATACACGAACGAGATCTCGGGCGCCTTCACGAAGCCTTCGATCTCGATGGTCTGCGTGGTCTTGGGATAGGCGGCCTTGATCTCGTCGTCGCTCAGGATCACGTAGTCGCCGTCGTCCTGCTTCACGCCCTTGACGATGTTCTCGCGCTCGATCTCCTTGCCCGTGCGCTTGTTGATGCGCTTGTAGCCCACCGGGTCCATCGAGCGCTTGTCGAGCCAGTCGAAGTCGATGCCGCTTTCCGACGAAGCGGGATACAGCGCGACCGGAATGTGGACCAGCCCGAAGCTGATGGCGCCTTTCCAGATGATGCGGGGCATGGCGTTTCCTGAACGATTGTCGACCTCGGCCCGAAAGCCGTTCGACCGATGAGTCTCCCGGTTCTTGCTGTCGGGCGGCATAGGAATCGCGGCAACGGCGCTATAGGACGCACAGATCGACCGGGGCCGCATGATACGTTCCCCCCATGAAGATCCCACCCCGCCTCCAGCCCCTGCTCGACGACGGACTGATCGATCGCGTGCTGCGCCAGTTGATGAGCGGCAAGGAGGCGGCCGTCTACGTCGTCGAGTGCGACGGTCCGGACGGCGTCGAGACGCGCTGCGCCAAGGTCTACAAGGATGCGCAGCAGCGCAGCTTTCGTCAGGCCGTCGACTACACCGAGAACCGCAAGACCCGCAACAGCCGGGACGCGCGGGCCATCCAGAAGGGCACCGCGTTCGGCCGCAAGGCACGCGAGGAAGCCTGGCAGAGCTCCGAGGTCGACGCGCTGTATCGCCTCGCGGCGGCTGGCGTGCGCGTGCCGAAGCCGTACAACTTCCTCGAAGGCGTGCTGTTGATGGAACTGGTCGTGGATGCGGACGGCAACGCGGCGCCGCGACTGAACGATGTCGCCTTCTCGCCCACGGAAGCCCGGCGTCACCACCGCACGCTGCTCGACGAGGTCATCCGCATGTTGCGGGCCGGCGTCATCCACGGGGACCTGTCCGAGTTCAACATCCTGGTCGCGGCCGACGGACCGGTGATCATCGACCTGCCGCAGGCGGTCGACGCGGCCGGCAACAATCATGCGAAGGCGATGCTCGAGCGCGACGTGACCAACCTGGCCAACTATTTCGGCCGCTTCGCCCCGGAACTGCTCGGCAGCGAGTACGGCAAGGAACTGTGGGGTTGCTACGAACGCGGGGTACTGGAAGTCGGCATGCCGCTGACCGGGCGGGTGGCCGCACCGCGCGGACGCGTCGACCTGGGCGGCCTGATGAACGAGATCGAGGACGCGCGCTTCGAGGAAGAGGCGAAGCAGCTGCGGATGGCGCGACCCGATCGTTGATCGGTGGTCCTCATTCGGTCGTGGGTGATTTCTGGGCGGCGGTGGGGGATAGGTAGTCGATGGTCGGTGGTCGGTGGTCGGTGGTCGAGGGTCGGTAGTCGAGGG
>CAHJXF010000161.1 GCA_903644065.1 Betaproteobacteria bacterium | reverse complement strand
GGGCGGGCTGTGCAGTCACCGGCGTCGGGACGACGCGTTCGACGACCGGCGCCGGTTGCTCCGGCGTGATGCCGCGCACGACCGCCTCCTGTCGCGGCTTGGCCTCCGGGTCGACCAGCTTCCGGTGATAGGCATCGGGCTCGCTCGGCGCCTCGACCAGGTCGTAGCTGGCCTTCGTGGTCTCGAGGCGCGGATCGTCGTGCTTGAGCCGCTCGAGCGTGTAGTGCGGCGTGTCGAGGTTCTTGTTCGGCAACAGCACGACGTTGACCTTCAGTCGCGCCTCGATGGTCGCGATGTCGCCGCGCTTCTCGTTGAGCAAAAAGGTCGCCACCTCGACCGGCACCTGCGTGTGGACGGCGGCCGTGTTCTCCTTCATCGCCTCCTCCTGGATGATGCGCAGGACGTGGAGTGCGGACGACTCGGTGTCGCGGATGTGGCCGGTGCCGTTGCAGCGCGGGCACACCACGTGGCTGCCTTCGGACAGGCTGGGCCGCAGCCGCTGGCGCGACAGCTCCATCAGCCCGAAACGGCTGATCTTGCCGGTCTGCACGCGGGCGCGGTCGTAGCGCAGGCCGTCCTTCAGGCGCTGTTCGACGTCCTTCTGGTTGCGCGCCGACTCCATGTCGATGAAGTCGATGACGATCAGGCCGCCCAGGTCGCGCAGGCGCATCTGGCGGGCCGCTTCGTCGGCCGCCTCGAGGTTGGTCCGGGTAGCCGTCTCCTCGATGTCGCTGCCGCGCGTGGCGCGCGCCGAGTTGACGTCGATGGCGACCAGCGCCTCGGTGTGGTCGATGACGATCGCCCCGCCCGACGGCAGCGGCACGGTGCGCGAATGCGCGGTCTCGATCTGGTGCTCGATCTGGAAGCGGGAGAACAGCGGTACGTCGTCGCGGTAGCGCTTCACGCGCGACACCATGTCCGGCATCACGTGCGCCATGAACTGGCGCGCCTGCTCGTAGACGTCGTCGGTATCGATCAACAGCTCGCCGATCTCGGGCTGGAAGTAGTCGCGGATCGCGCGGATCACCAGGCTCGATTCCTGGTAGATCAGGAACGCGCCGTTCTGCGAGTTGCCGGCGCCTTCGATGGCGCGCCACAACTGCATCAGGTAATTGAGGTCCCACTGCAGTTCGGGCGCGCTGCGACCGATGCCGGCGGTGCGGGCGATGATGCTCATGCCTTCCGGCAGCTCGAGCTGGTCCATCGTCTCGCGCAGTTCCTGGCGGTCCTCGCCCTCGACGCGGCGCGACACGCCGCCGCCGCGCGGGTTGTTGGGCATCAGCACCAGGTAGCGGCCGGCCAGCGAGATGAACGTGGTCAGCGCGGCGCCCTTGTTGCCGCGCTCTTCCTTCTCGACCTGGACGAACAGCTCCATGCCTTCCTTGCACGCTTCCTTGATGGTCGCGGTGCGCGGGTCGGCCCCTTCGCGGAAGTAGGCGCGCGAGATCTCCTTGAACGGCAGGAAGCCGTGGCGTTCCTCGCCGTAGGAGACGAAGCAGGCCTCGAGGCTGGGCTCGACGCGGGTGATGACGCCCTTGTAGATGTTGGACTTGCGCTGCTCACGGCCAGCGGCTTCGATGTCGAGGTCGATGAGCTTCTGACCTTCGACGATGGCGACGCGCAGCTCTTCGGCGTGCGTCGCATTGAACAACATGCGTTTCATGGTTTCTCCTCGCGCGCCGGGTGACGGGCACCCGGTGGCGGACGACTGCTTCGAAAGCGCGAGGAAGGACAGGGCTGCGGGAATCCCGTCGGCGGCCGACGTCGCTGCGGCTTCCGCAGCGGAGGTCGTCTGCCTAGGGCACTGGCCGAGCGGCTGCGAGCCGGCTCGCCGTCACGGCGCTGCTCAGGCGACGACCGCCAGCGAGCCGGCCGCGCTGAGGCGCGAGGACGGGGTCGAGCTGGGGGACGGCGCGTTGAGCATGCGGGGTGATTCGACGAACGGGTTGCAACGCATTCGGGCCGAAGCGTCGAGTATCGACGTTTCACGGATTCTTGAGCGACCGCCATGTCTTTCCGCATCCGTCGTGCGGTGCCGGACTGCGCTCGGGCGCATACCCCTGCAACCGCGCGACGTTCGCGCGCGTGCCCGTCACGGTGGGCATCACGACCGGCATGTAAACTCCGCGCTTGCTCGCCCGGACAGCTTGCATCGGAAACGAGCGCATCGCGGATTCACCTGCATTGCGTCGTCGGGCGCCGCGTGACCGGCTTATGGTCCCTGGTCACCGATGCCGCCGCGCGAGTTTCGCTTCCACGCGGCCTGCCGGCCCTGACAACGGCGCAAATTATAGTTCAGGATGAACGGCTTAGGCGAACGCCCCCGCAAACCGCTCGATCGCCGTGCCGCGCCGGGGAACGCACCGGCCGCGGAAGCGCCGCAATCCTTCTCGGCCGCGGACCGCGCGACACAGGTGCGCATCGACGACGAGGAGGGTGGGCAACGCCTCGACAACTACCTGTTCCGACGCGCCAAGGGCGTGCCGAAGAGTCACATTTACCGGATCGTCCGGGGCGGTGAAGTCCGGGTCAACGGCAAGCGTGCCGACGCGGCCTACCGCTTGATCGTCGGCGACGTGCTGCGCATTCCGCCGCTGCGCGTGGCGGACCGGCCGAGCGACGAGGCGGCGCGAATCGCCGCCGGCAAGCGCGAGAAAGCGCTGCCGTTGCGCATCGTCCACGAAGACGATGCGTTGCTGGTGGTCGACAAGCCGGCCGGCGTCGCGGTACACGGGGGCAGCGGCCTCAGCTTCGGCGTCATCGAGCAGCTGCGCGGCCTCAGGCCCGAGGCCCGCTTCCTCGAGCTCGTCCACCGCCTCGACCGCGACACGTCGGGCCTCCTGATGATCGCCAAGAAGCGGAGCGCGCTGCTCCGGCTGCACGAGGACCTGCGGGAAGGGCGCGTGCGAAAGCGTTATCTGGCTTGCGTCGTCGGGACCTGGACCGAAGCGCGGCGTCAGGTGAAGCTGCCGCTCGTCAAGTTCCACCTCGCCGACGGCGAGCGGCGCGTGCGCGTGGCCGACCGGCACGACGTCGATGCGATGTCGGCCCACACGATCGTGACGCTGGTCGAGCGCTTCCGCGCCGCGGCCGGCGACTACGCGCTGCTCGACGTCGAGCTCAAGACCGGCCGCACCCACCAGATCCGCGTGCACCTGGCGCACCTCGGCCACCCGATCGTCGGCGACGACAAGTACGGCGACTTCACCGTCAATCGCCGGCTGACGAAGTCGGTCGACGGCTCGCCGATGCTGCGCCGCATGTGGCTCCACGCGGCATCGCTCGAGGTCGCCGACCCGAAAGGCGGCGCCGTCCACCGTTTCGAGGCACCGTTGCCCGCCGACTGCCGGTCCTTCCTCGCCGGTCTCCGTGCGACGGCCGTGTACGAGCGCAGCGCAGCGCGACGTGAGCGCGACCTGAGCGCGACGTGACCGCGCGTCGCCAACGCCGCTTCGACCTGGTCGCATTCGACTGGGACGGCACGCTGATGGACTCGACGGCGATCATCGCTTCCAGCATCCAGCGCGCCTGCGCCGACCTCGGCCTGCCGGTGCCGTCCGACCGGCGCGCCGCGCACGTCATCGGCCTCGGCCTGACCGACGCGCTGGCCTACGCGGTACCGTCGATGACCGCGGACCAGGTGCCGCGCATGGTGGAGCGCTACCGCCACCACTACCTGTCGCGCGACGCGCACCTGCCGCTGTTCCCGGGCGTGCGCGAGATCGTCGACGGCCTGAAGGCGTCCGGTTGTTTCGTGGCGGTGGCGACCGGCAAGAGCCGCGTCGGACTCGATCGGGCGATGCGTTCCTGCGGACTCGAGGCGTCGTTCGATGCGACGCGCTGCGCCGACGAGACGCGTTCCAAGCCCGACCCGCAGATGCTGTGGGAGCTGGGCGACGTGCTCGGGGTCCGCAACGAACGCATCCTGATGATCGGCGACACGACCCACGACCTGTCGATGGCGGCGAACGCCGGGACCGCGGCGGTGGCCGTCAGCTACGGCGCGCATCGTGCGGCGGAGCTGGAAGACCACGGCGCGCTGGCGATCGTCGCGTCGCCCACCGAACTGCAGCACTGGCTGACCACCCATCCATGACCGACGCCGCCATTCCCGTCTGCGCCTCCGCCGATCTGGTCGACGGCGGCGACGGCGTTCGCTTCCCGGTCGGCACGCGCGACGGTCAGACCACCGCCTTCGTCGTCCGCTTCCAGGGCTTGGTCCGCGGCTACCTCAACCGCTGCGCCCACGTCGGCGTCGAACTGGACTGGGACCCCGGCAAGTTCTTCGATCGCTCCGGCCTATACTTGATGTGCGCCACCCACGGTGCGATCTACGCGCCCGAGAGCGGCCGCTGCGCCGGCGGTCCGTGCCGCGGCCAGGGTCTGCGGGTCGTCACCGTCGAGGAGCGGGACGGGCAGGTGTGGTTCGTTCCCGACCCTTCCACGTTCGCACCGCCGAGCGTCCGTCCCATCATCTGAGCCATGGCCGACCCCATCGATCCACTCGCCGCCGCGCCCGACGGTCGCCCGCTCGCCGGTTGGGAACGCGACGTCCTCGAGCGCCTGATGTTCGCCACCCTGCGCGAGCAGCGCGCCGCCCGGCGCTGGCGCATCTTCTTCCGGCTCGCCTGGCTCCTCGTCCTGCTGCTGTTCATCGCGGCCGTGCTGGCCGGCACGAAGGGCGGCGACAAGGGATCGACCGGCAAGCACACGGCCCTGGTCAGCCTGCGGGGCGTGATCGACGCCGATAGCGACGCGTCGGCCGAGAAGATCAACGGTTCGCTGCAGGCCGCGTTCAAGGACGGCGGCGCCGCCGCGGTGATCCTGCGCGTCAACAGCCCGGGCGGCAGCCCCGTGCAGGCCGGCATGATCAACGACGAGATCCGGCGGCTGCGCGGCGCCTATCCCGACAAGCCGCTCTATGTCGTCGTCGACGAGATGTGCGCGTCGGGCGGCTACTACGCGGCCGCGGCCGCCGACCGCATCTACGTCGACAAGGCCAGCATCGTCGGGTCGATCGGCGTGCTGTCCGACGGCTTCGGCTTCACCGGCCTGATGCAGAAGCTGGGCGTCGAGCGGCGGCTGCAGACGGCGGGCCGGAACAAGGGCATCGGCGATCCGTTCAGTCCGCTCGGCGACGAGCAGAAGGCGCATCTGCAGGCGATGCTGGACGAGATCCACCGGCAGTTCATCAAGGTCGTGCGCGACGGCCGCGGCACGCGCCTGCACGAGACGCCCGACACCTTCAGCGGCCTGTTCTGGACCGGCGAGCAGAGCATCGCTCAGGGTCTCGCCGACGACTACGGCACCGTCGACAGCGTCGCGCGCGACGTCGTGAAGGCCGAGGACGTGGTCGACTACACCGAGCGGCAGAGCATCAGCGAGCGCTTCGCGCGACGCTTCGGCTCGTCGGTCGGGTCGTCGCTGGCCGGCGGACTGATCGACAGCGTCGCCCGCGAGGTGCACCTGCGCTGACCCCCGGGCGACGTCAGGTCAGGATGATGTCGTACTGCTCCTGCAGGTACTGCGTCTCCACCTGCAGCGAGATCGGCTTGCCGATGAAGTCGCCGAGCATCGCCAGGTTCTGCGACTCCTCCTCGAGGAACAGGTCGATGACCGACTGGGCGGCCAGCACCCGCAGTTCGCGCGGGTTGAACTGGCGGGCCTCGCGCAGGATCTCGCGCAGGATCTCGTAGCCGACCGTGCGCGCCGTCCGGATCTGTCCGGTCCCGGCGCAGGTCGGGCAGGGCTGGCACAGTACGTGGGCCAGCGACTCGCGCGTCCGCTTGCGGGTCATCTCCACCAGCCCGAGCTGCGTGAAGCCGTTGACCGTCATCTTCATGCGGTCGCCGGCGAGCGCGCGCCGCAGTTCCGCGAGCACCGCCTCCTGGTGCTCGCGATTCTCCATGTCGATGAAGTCCAGCACGATGATGCCGCCGAGGTTGCGCAGCCGCAGCTGACGGGCGATCGACTGGGCCGCCTCGAGGTTGGTCTTGAAGATCGTGTCGTCGAACGAACGGCCGCCGACGAAGCCGCCGGTGTTGACGTCGATGGTCGTCATCGCCTCGGTCTGGTCGAGGATCAGGTAACCCCCCGACTTCAGGTCGACGCGGCGTGCGAGCGCCCGCTCGATCTCGGCATCGATGCCGTGGCGTTCGAACAGCGGCTTCTCGCCGAGGTAGTGGGTGACGCGATCGGCGACCTCCGGCGTGTAGGCCAGCGCGAATTCACGCAGCTTGTCGAAGCTCTCGCGCGAATCGATCTGGATCCTCGTCGTGGACTCGCCGGCGAAGTCGCGCAACATGCGCTGCGCGAGGCCGAGATCCTGGTACAGCAGCGTCGGCGCGCGGGCCGTGCGGCTCGCCTTCAGGATGTCGTCCCACAGCTTGCGCAAGTAGGCCACGTCCGTCGCCAGGTCTTCGTCGCTCGCATCCTCGGCCAGCGTGCGGACGATGAAGCCGCCGCTTTCGCCGGCCGGCAGCAGTCGCAGCACGCGCTGCCGCAGCGCTTCGCGACCCGCCTCGTCGCCGATGCGCTGCGACACGCCGATATGCCCGGCGTGCGGCTCCTGCGGCAGGTAGACCAGCAGTCGGCCGGCGATCGACATCTGCGTCGACAGGCGGGCGCCCTTCGTGCCCAGCGGTTCCTTGACGATCTGCACCAACAACGACTGGCCTTCGTGCAGCAGGCGCTCGATCGGCTCGTGGCCGCCGAGCGCCACCGCGGACGGCGAGGTCAAGGCATTGGCCTGCGGGCTCGACGGCGCCCGTTCGTCGGGTGCACCGAACGGTCGGGCCTGCGAGTCGCGCCGCGGCTCGTGACGCCAGATGTCGGCCACGTGCAGGAAGGCGGCCCGGTCCAGGCCCGCGTCGATGAAGGCCGACTGCATGCCGGGCAGCACGCGCACGACCTTGCCGAGATAGATGTTGCCCACCAGGCCGCGCGAAGCGGCCCGCTCGACGTGCAGCTCCTGCACCACACCCTGGACCAGCACCGCGACGCGGGTTTCCTGCGGCGTCACGTTGATCAGGATGTCTTCGCTCATCGCTACTCGCGGTCGGAGTCGGGTCGGGATCGGGATCGGCGAGCGATTGTAAGGGCATCGGTCGGCCGACAGCCCGCTCCGTCAGCGCGGAACGATGCCGAAGCGATGCAGCAGCTGAACCGTCTCGAAGAGCGGCAGGCCGACGATGCCGCTGTGGCTGCCCGAGATGCGTTCGACGAACGCCGCCGCCCGGCCCTGGATGGCATAGGCCCCGGCCTTGCCGAACGGTTCGCCACTCGCGACGTAGTCGTCGATCTCGCGGTCGACGAGGACCCGGAACCGCACGCGCGACTCGGACAACGCCTCTTCGTAGCGATCGTCGGTCGCGACCGCGACCGCGGTCAGGACGCGGTGCACGCGACCGGACAGCGCGCGCAGCATGCGCCGGGCATCGTCCGCGTCCGCCGGCTTGCCGAGCAGCGACTGTTCGAGCGCGACCGTGGTGTCGCCGGTCAGGATCGGCGCGAGCGGCAGGTCGCGGACAGCCCGCCGCGCCAG
>CAHJXF010000160.1 GCA_903644065.1 Betaproteobacteria bacterium | reverse complement strand
GGCGGCCGCCGATCCCGCGGCAGGCGCGCGGCTCGACGCCGGCATCGCGGCGCTGCGACCCGACGACGTCAACATCCTCGTCTACACGTCGGGGACGACCGGCCCGCCGAAGGGCGCGATGCTGACGCACCGCAACTTCGTCTACGGCGCCTACGCCTACGCCACGGCGCGCGGCATGCTCGACAAGCCGTTCGAGTCGGTGTGCTACCTGCCGCTCTGCCACGTGGCCGAGCGCGGCTACTCCACCGTGCTGCACCTGCTGACCGGCGGCTGCGTCAACTTCGCCGAATCGGTGGATACCGTCGCGTCGAACGTCCGCGAGATCGCGCCGACCTTTTTTCTCGGCGTCCCGCGCATCTGGGAGAAGCTGCAGCAGAACTTCCTGTTCCGCCTGAAGGACAGCGGTCCGCTGCGGCGCGCGCTGTTCGAACGCTGCATGCGGCGCGGCCGCGCGCTGTCCGACCGGCGGGCCGCCAGCGGGACCCGCGGCAGCCTGGCGGACCGGGCGACGTTCCAGCTGCTCTACTGGCTCATGTTCCGCAACATGCAGCGCTACATGGGTCTGGACCGGACGCATACGCGGATGTGCGGGGGCGCGTCGATCTCGCCGGAGACGTTGCGCTTCTTCGACATCATCGGCCTGCCGGTCGGGCAGGGCTACGGCCTCACCGAAGCCGGCGGCCTGGCGTTCGTGCAGCGGCCCGAGCGGCCGAACGTCGCGGGCAGCTGCGGGTCGGCGCTGCCGGGCACCGAGTGGCGCCTCGGCGCCGACAACGAGGTCTTCGTCCGGTCGCGCGGCGTCTTCGTCGGCTACCTCGACGACGATCAGGCGACGCGCAACGTGCTGGCGGACGACGGCTGGCTCGCGACCGGCGACATCATCGAGCCGAACGAGCACGGCGAGATCACGGTCGTGGACCGGAAGAAGGCCATCATCATCACCAGCGGCGGCAAGAACATCGCGCCGAGCGAGATCGAGAACGCGCTGAAGGACAGTCCGTTCGTCCGGGAGGCGATCGTCGTCGGCGAGGGTCGCAAGTTCCTGGGCGGCCTGATCCAGATCGACTTCGACACGGTCGGACGCTGGGCGGCCGAACACGACCTGCAGTACACGACCTATCGATCGCTGACGCAGATGCCGGAAGTCGTGGCGCTCGTGCAGGGCATCGTCGACGGCGTCAACGCGAGCTTCGCGCGAGTCGAGAACATCCGCCGCTTCGTGCTGCTCGAGAAGGAACTCGATCACGACGACGGTGAGCTGACCGCCACGCAAAAGGTCCGGCGCGGGCTCATCGACCAGAAGTTCGCGCGCGAACTCGTGCAGATCTACGGCGAACCCGCCTGATGCACTACCTGCTCGAACTGCTGATGTCGGGCGTCGTGGTCGGCGCCGTCTACGGCCTCGTGGGCATGGCGTTCGCGGTGATCTACAAGGCCACCGGCGTCGTCAACTTCGCGCAAGGCGAGGTGGCCATGCTGGTCGCGTATCTCACATGGTCGTTCAGTACGACCTTCGGCACCGGCGCCATCGGCGTCGTGGTCGCGGCGGTCGTCGCCGGCGTGCTGGTCGGCCTCCTGATCGAGCGACTCGTGATGCGGCCGATGCTGGGTGAGCCGGTGTTCTCGGTGGTGCTCGTCACCGTGGGGCTCGCGGTGGTCCTGCGCTCGCTGGTGCTGCTGGTCTGGGGCGCGTCGCCGAACCGTTTCGACGTGGCCGGGGCCGACGACATGCTGCAGGTCTTCGGCGTCGGCGTGCGGGTCGGGCAGCTCGGCGTCGTCGCCGCGTTGATCGTCGCGATGGTCGGCTTCTGGCTGTTCTTCCGCCGCAGTCGCTTCGGCATCGCGATGCGGGCGGTCGCCATCGACGAGAAGACGGCGCGGCTGATGGGCGTGTCCACCGCGCGGGTGCAGGCCGTCGCGTGGGCCGCGTCGTCGGTGCTCGCGGGCCTGGCCGGCGTGTTCTTCGCCGTCATCTACAGCCTGTCGCCGACGCTCTTCGCGCTCGGGCTGAAGGCATTTCCGGGCACCGTCCTCGGCGGCCTCGACGCGGTGATCGGCTCGGGTGCCGGCGGCGTCGTGATCGGCGTGACCGAGAACCTGGTCGGCGGCTACCTCTCGTCGACGGTCAAGGAGGTCGCGGGCTTCGTGCTGATCCTGGCGGTCCTGATGATCCGACCCTTCGGCATCTTCGGCGAACGCGAGATCGAGAGGGTCTGATGCGCAGCGGCTACTACAAGAGCGACGTCGCGCAACTGGTGGCGTTGACCGACTCGACGGTCGTCAGGGTCTGGGTCGGCGTCCTCCTGGCGTCCATGATCGTGTTTCCGTTCGTCGCCAGCGCCTATCTGCTCGCGCACGCGACGGTCATGCTGTTCACGCTGGTCGCCGTGCTCGGACTCAACGTGCTGACCGGATTTACCGGCCTCATCTCGCTCGGCCACGTCTCGTTCCTGATGCTCGGCGCCTACGGCTACGCCATCGCGGTGACGCGCCTCGGCTGGCCGCCGCTCGCGGCGCTGCTCTGCGCCGGCACCCTGCCCGCCGTCTGCGGACTCGTGGTCGGCGTGCCGTCGCTGCGTCTCAAGGGCCTGTACCTGGCGATCACCACGCTGGCGTTCTCGTTCATCGTGAGCGCGGCGATCCTCGCCGGCGGCAAGTTCACCGGTGCGGCGCGCGGCATCATGGTGGCCCGACCCGTCTTCCTGGGAGTCGACCTCAACGACGACCGGGCGCTCTACGGCTTCTGCTTCGTCGTCGCCGTGCTGACGGTGCTCGTCAGCCTCAACATCCGACGCACCCACCTGGGCCGCGGGTTCATCGCGGTCCGCGACAACGACATCGCGGCCCGGGCGATGGGCATCGACCTGTGGCGCTACAAGCTGCTGGCCTTCGTGATCAGCGCGTTCATCACCGGGCTGGGCGGGGCCCTGATGGCGATGTACGTCAGCTTCGTCACCGTGGAAGGCTTCCCGTTCCTGTTGAGCATCGAGGCGCTGGCGATCCTCGTGGTCGGCGGCGTCGGGTCGGTGCTGGGCACGATCTTCGGCACGATCTTCATCGTCACGCTGCCGGAGGTGGTGACCGCGTTGTTCGGCGCGCTCGGCGGTCGTTACGCGGAGGTGCTCAACAGCAGCGCACAGGAGGTGAAGAGCGTCCTGTACGGCGTGGCGATCATCGCCTTCCTGCGTTTCGACAGTCGCGGCCTGCTCGGAATGTGGCAGGACTTGCGTCGCCTGTGGGTCCGCTGGCCGTTGCGTTACTGACCTGCAGCCGTGCTGCGAAGCATTCTTTGAAATGCACAAACAAGGGAGACATGGCATGGGAACATTTTTGAAGGCGCTCGCCGGGATCGGCCTGACGCTCGCGGCGGGCAGCGCCGCCTTCGCGCAGCAGCAGGGCGTGACCGATACCGAGATCGTCGTCGGCGACGTGCTGCCGCTGACCGGACCGCCCGCGTTGCTGGGCGTCGCCCACAACCTCGGCGTCAAGCTGGCCGTGGCCGAGGTCAACGCGCAGGGCGGGATCAACGGCCGGAAGGTCCGGCTGATCTCCGAGGACGACGGCTATGTCGTCTCGCGCACGTTGCAGAGCGTCCGCAAGCTCGTCACCGTCGACAAGATCTTCGCGATGACGTCGATCTCGGGGTCCACGCAAGGCCAGGCGGTGCTGCCGTACGTGAAGGAGGTCGGCATTCCGGCGATCAGCACGATCAGCTTCTCGAACGACCTGTTCACGCCGACGGTCCGCAACGTCTATGCGTTCGGGACGCAGCACCCGATCGTGACCGAGCAGCTGAGCGCGGCGCTGGCCGATCGCTTTCCCAACAAGAAGTGGGCGATCGTGACCCAGGACGACGAGTACGGCGAACTGTCCCGCCAGGGGTTCGAGGCCACGCAAAAGGCGCGGAAGCTGAACGTCGTCTATACCGCGATCTACAAGAAGGGGCAGGTCGACTTCTCGTCGGAGATGCTGGGTGCGAAGGAGGCGGGCGCCGAGGTGCTCTACGCCGGCGGCCTGATCGGCGAGAACGTCGCGATGGCGAAGGAACTGGAACGGCTCGGGTTGAAGATCCCGATGGGCGTGTCCTATGTCTCGCGCGTTCCCGTCATGCTGCAGTTGATGGGTTCGGCGGGCGCCAACGTGTACCTGCTCGACTACGTGGTGGCCGAGGACAGCGACAAGGGCCGGGCCTTCCTGGAAAAAGCGAAGACGCTGCTGAGCGCCGACGACCTGAAACGGGTCAATCGCTTCACGTACACCGGCTATGCCGGGGCGAAGGTCATGTTCGAAGCGTTCCGGCGCTGCGGCAAGGCGCTGACGTGGGCCTGCACGACCGCGCAACTCGACACGCTCAAGGACTACGACACCGGCGTGCTGACGTCGACGGTCAGCTTCACGCCCACCAACCACTTCTCGTCGCAGAAGTTGGTCCTGCTCGGCGCCAACCCCGCGACGCAGACCTTCAAGCCCGTCGAGTGACGCGGAAGTCGCCCGGGGCCTGACGAGCCGTCGGCGCGGGCGTCCGGCGCCGCGCCGACACGGGCGTGGGCGTGCCGACACGGGCGTGCCGAAACGGGGGTGCGATGCGGATGCCGGGACGACGCGGACGCCCGGCGTCGATGCCGATGACCGCCCGCCTCGCGGCTTCGAGCCGCTGCACGGGCGGTCGAGGCGGCTACGGCGGTCGACGAGCGAACGGACCGATGCCGTCGCGCACGGGGCCTTCATAAACAAACCGACGCGTCGGTTTATAATCGGCGTTCACAGGAGGGTCGCCATGACGTCGTTCGACTTCGCCGAACCCGATCTGCTGGACGAGGATCACCGCATGATCCGCGCCCAGATCCGCCGCTATGTCGACGACGTGATCGTCCCCGAGGCGGATGCCTGGGAAGCGGCAGGCGAGATCCCGCGCGAGGCTTTCCGGCGTTTCGGTGCGCTGGGTTTCCTCGGCATGCGCCATCCGGTCGAGTACGGCGGCGGCGGGCTCGGGTCGATGGCCTCGGTGGTCCTCGGCGAGGAGCTGTCGCGCTGCACCTATGGCGGCGTGGCGGCCGCCTTCACGGTCCACAGCGACATGTCGGTCGGCCATATCGCCCACCGCGGTACCGCCGAACAGAAACGCCGGTACCTGCCCGCCGCTTGCGCGGGAGAGAAGATCGGCGCCATCTGCGTCACCGAGGCGCATGCCGGCTCCGACGTCGCCGGCCTGAAGACGCACGGTGTGCGGGTCGCGGGCGGCTGGCTGATCAACGGCTCCAAGACGTTCATCACCAACGGCGTGTACGGCGACCTGTACATCGTCGCCGTGCGGACGGATGCCGAGGCGAAGGGGAGTCGCGGCATCTCGTTGTTCATCGTCGAGAAAGGCAACCCCGGCCTCAAGGTCAACCGGAAGTTCGACAAGCACGGATGGCGTGCTTCCGACACGGCCGAGCTGTTCTTCGACGACCTGATGGTGGCCGACGACGCGTTGCTCGGCGAGGAAGGCAAGGGCTTCTACTACATCATGAGCACGTTCCAGACCGAGCGGCTGGTGGCCGGGGCGATGAGCGTCGGCCAGTGCGCGAAGGCGATCGAGCTGACCGTCGACTACGCGAAGCAGCGCAATGCGTTCGGCAAGACGCTGTGGGAGCAGCCGGTGGTGCGCAACAAGGTCGCCTGGATGGCCGCGAAGGCGGCGGCGGCGCGGGCGCTCGTCTATCAGTGCGCGCAGATGATCGACGAAGGCAAGGACGTCGTTCGCGAGGTGTCGATGCTGAAGGCTTTCGCGTGCGAGACGTTGCAGGAGGTGGTCCACGGCTGCCTCCAGCTCCATGGCGGTACCGGCTACATCGTCGGCACGCCGATCGAGCGCATGACCCGCGACGCGCGCATCCTGACCATCGGCGGCGGCGCGACGGAGGTCATGCTCGAAGAAGTCGCCAAGCGCATCGGCTGACGGGATGCTGCCGGTCGAAGGCGTCGTGCGTCGCGAGATCCACCTGCGCCGGATCACCTGCAAGGGCTATGCGCGCAGCGACGGTTTGTGGGATCTCGAAGCGCACCTGATCGACACGCGCCCCGACGCGGTCGTGCTGCCGGAAAGGACGGTCGAGGCGCACGAGGCCATCCACGAGATGCGAGTGGTCGTCACGATCGACGGCGACTTCGTGATCCGCGATGCGGTGGCGCACACGCTGGCCGCGCCGTACGGCGTGTGCGGCGACATCGTGCCGCGCTACCGGCGACTGATCGGCGAACGCATCGGGCCGGGCTTCACGCTCTTCGTCAAGCGACTGTTCCGCGGCGAGGCCGGCTGTACCCACCTGACGGAGCTGCTGCCGCTGATCGCGACGATGGCCTACCAGGTGCTGTTCGCCGAACGCCTGGCCACCGATGCACAGACGACCGGCAAGTCGCCGCTCGGCCAGTGCCATGCGCTGCGGCTCGACGGACCGGTGGTCCTCGAGCATTTTCCAAATGGCTTCGGCCGGTCCTGAAGGCGCGCGGCGGCACCTGCAGGCGGCAGGTCGGTGCGTTTCGCTCATGCGCTGGCACGACCACGCCTGGCCTGCGGTTCGACGATCTCGATGCGATCGGTCGGTGTCTCCCGGCTGCCGGATACCGGGCACGGACGTTCGTCGCTCAGGCGGCCTGCGGGTGCTCTTGTCCCCGCACGCCGCTTCGATCTGAGCTGCCGAGGATGCCGGACGACGGAAAGATGGAACAGCGGCGCCTGGGAAGCCGGACCGGCTTGCGTGTCTCGTCGTTCGCGCTGGGCACGGGCCGGCTCGGCACCACCCGCGACGGCGGGTCCGATGCAGCCGCGGCCCGTTGCGCGCTGGAGCGCTTCGCCGATGCCGGCGAAACCCTGACCGACACGTCGAGCGCCTACCAGCAGGGCCGCGCCGAAAGCTTGGTCGGCGACTTCCTCGGCGGCGCGGGTCGCGACCGGTGCGTGGTCGCGTCGAAGTACGGCCGTACCCCGCTGGCCGCACCGCCGCCCGCGTCGGTCGGCGCGCATCGCAAGGCGATGCGGGTGGAAGTCGAAGGCAGCCTGCGGCGCTTGCGCACCGATTACCTGGACATCTACATGCCGCACTTCGACGACGGCGAGACGCCGACCGACGAGATCGTGACGGGGCTCGACGACCTCGTGCGGGCCGGCAAGGTCGTCCATCCGGGCCTGTCCAACTTCCCCGCGTGGCGCATCGCGTCGGCGTCGATGCTGGCCGAGCTGCGTGCCCTCGCGTCGATCGCGGCGGTGCAACTGGAATACGGCTTGCTGTCGCGCGAGGCCGACCGCGAGCACTTGCCGCTGGCCGTGGCTCACGGGCTCGGCGTCATGGGCTACTCGCCGCTCGCCGGCGGCGCGTTGACGGCGCGGCTGAAGGAGCGGCTGGAGACGCGCCACGACGGGCGAGGCGCGGACGATCCGATCGCCGACGCGCTCGTGACGATCGGATCGGATCTCGGCTGCGAACCGTCCGCCGTGGCGCTCGCCTGGGTGGTCGCGCACGACGTGATCCCGATCCTCGGACCGCGCGACGCCGATCAACTGGCCGGCAGCCTCGCGGCCGCCGGCGTGCGACTGTCGCCCGCGCAGGTCGAGGTGCTCG
>CAHJXF010000159.1 GCA_903644065.1 Betaproteobacteria bacterium | reverse complement strand
GGCGCCGGAACGGCCGCCGGCGATTCGGCCGTGGCCCGAGCCGGTGGCGTCGATCGGGCGACCGGACGCAGCTTGCGCGGCGGCACCAGTCCGGCGGGCGGCTGGAACGGCGGATACAACGGCATCGTTCCGCCGGTCAGCGAATCGGTTGCCGGCAACGCTCGTTCCGTCTCCAGTCGCTAGCCGTGAAGCGTCGAGAGGTCGCATCTCATGGCCGAGAGTCTCGAGATGGGTGCGACGCCGCCGATGCCTTGATGGGGTCGATGCCAGTTGGCATGGTGGATGCAGTCAACGAAAACGGCGGTTCGTTGGCTCGAGTGCCGGCGGTCGAGCCGTAGGCCCGCTCCCGCAACGCCGACCGGACGAAGCGTTCGGTCTTTCCGTTGGTCTGCGGTCGATACGGTCGCTCGAAGCGATGGACGATGGCGAGCTGGTCGCAGACGCTGTGGAAGGCACGCGAGCGGAAGGCCGGACCGTTGTCGGCGGCAGCCGTGTACGGTGGCGCCGAGGCGTTCGCATAGCAGGCCAGCGCATCGCACAGGAAGAGGGCGGCGTTGACTGTGCGTTCGTCGGCCTGCATGGCGTTGAAGCCGATGCGGGCGTGATCGTCGACGGCGACAAACAGCGTCTCCCAGCCGAGGCCCGGACCGCATCCGGCGATCACCGGTCACCGGGTGGCCGGGGCGCTCGATGCAGCCGAGCTTCTGGTGTCGATGTGCCGCAGATCGCCAGGCGCGGCCTGCTCGTAGCGCACCACCGGTTCAGCAGCATCAGGTCGCTCGAAACGACAGCCCCGCACGAGCCAGCACACGACCGACGGTGCTCGTGGAAACACCCGAAGCGCGAGCAATGAAGGCATGAATCCGAAGCGGTGCCGCTCGACGATCGCCAGCGCCGTTGCCGCCACGATGGTGCGCGGCGAACGTGCGGGGCGCGACGATGCATCGACCAAGGCGGCTTCGTCACCGACCAGGTAGCGCCCCAGCCACTTGCACGCGGTCGCTGCCTTCACGCAGGCTCGCAGCGCCGCTTGCGACACGTTGATCGATTGTTCGGTGATCTCACGAACCATCTCGAGTCCACGGGGGTATGTCGGCCGGGCATTCTCATGCGCATCCATTCGGCCAAGCTCCTCGAAAGTCGTGTGGGTTGCAATTCACAGCTTTTCCGATCCAGTCCGAATGGACACTCACGACGTCTTGGGCCCTTGCAGTCAGCGGTCTCGTTCAGCGTCGCGCTCACGGACCGCCGGCATTGGCAAGTCCTTTCCTTCGTCGAGCGTCGCGCGCACGCGCGCGCGTTCGCTCAAGGAACGGCTTGCGAGCTTCGGTCGGGATGGTGGCCACGTCGGCTTCCGCGGCTTCGATGGTGAGGAATGCCGAGCGCAGCTCGGGATGCTCGCGAAGCGCGTCATCCGACTTGTCGATGTCGGAGACGGCCTTGGCCGGCCGGATCGCGGCGCTGGAGATCGCTTCCGGTGGCTCGAGGTCGCCTCGCAGGCTGCGAGCGGATGCAACGTTCCACTCACCCTCCGGCTGGTCGATCCGCTTTTGGTCGAGCACGTAGCCGGCCTCGCGCGCGAGCTGTCGAAGAACTCGCGCGTCGCGCGCCCGTCGCCCACTCGATCGGGGTGCGCCGCGTCGAATTCTTTGGAGTAAGAGGTCGGGCGCTCGACGAATGCGCGCTTGTCGAGACCCCTGAGACGGTTCTCTTCGGCCAGTTCGGTGGCCTGCCTGCGAACGGAGCCGTCGACGTGGGCAGGGGCCGCGAATCGAGCGCCGCCCTTGCTGATATCACGCGACGGGTTTCGCCTGCCCGGGTCTACACGTCCCGAAACAGATGCTTGTGGATCGCCTTCAACTGATCCCGGTCGAACCGGCCGTTGGCTGGCTCTTGACGAAGCTTTTCGATCCGAAAGGCCGTCTGCTCGAACTCGAACGCGGCGAGCCCCTGCTCGCCACGAATCCGCGGCTTGTTCCTCAGGACATCGGTGCCGGGACCGACAGAGGGGTCGCTGGATTCATGCGGCTACCTTGACCTTTTCGGTTGCGGCGGTCGCTGCCGCGTCCATCGCAAGCGCTCGCTTCGAACTCGCTTCACGAGCCTGTTCACCCGTCATTTCCTGGCGCGGTACGCGCTCGACGTCGGCCAGCAATTCGAGGCTCGGCACGTGTCCTTCGATGCGAGTGTTGGCGGTCGCATCATCCATCTGATAACGACGGCGCGCCTCTGGGCGGCAGGACGGCCGCCTGCGCGTCGCGTCGGCCGTCCGCGTCACTTCGAAGCGGTCGGCGATCCGCCGGACGCCGCGACCGGCGGCGCCGCGCCCCAGCCCAGGCCCAGACTCTTCTGCAGCGCCGCGTAGTTCTGCATCAACGTCGAGCGCGCCTGGACCGACTGGTCGCGATCCTGCGCGAGCGCGCGGTCCGCCGTCAGGACGTCCAGTTCGGTCGCCGTGCCGCGAGCGAAGCGCTGGCGCGCGATCAGCGCGGCGCGCTCGTCGGCGCTCACCGCGAGCGAGCGCTCGACCGCCGTCTGCTGCGCGCTGGTGAAGCGCGACAGCGAATCGTTGGCATCCTGCAGCGCCGAAAGCACCGTGTTCTCGTAGTCCGCGAGCGCCTGGTCGCGATCCGCCTCCGCACCCTGGACGCGTCCCCGGATCGTCGGGATCTGCCAGAAATCCCAGGTGATCGACGGGACCATCAGCGCCGTGAGCGCCTGTCCGCTGAAGAGATCCTTGGGCGCCCTGCCGGCCCGGGCCGCGTAACCGATGATGTTCACGGTCGGGAAGTAGGCCGCCTTGTTCTGGCCGATCAACGCGCTGCGCGACTGGATCGCGCGTTCCGCCTTGCGAATGTCGGGTCGGCGCTGCAGCCAGTCCGACGGCGTGCCGATCGGCACGCGGCCCGGCGGCAGCGGCTGGCCGATCTCCGACCCGTCGAGCACGGCCAGCAGCGCGTCGTAGGCGCCCGTCTCCCGGCCGCACAGGATGGCGATCTGGTCGAGCTGCTGATCGACGGTGTACTGGAATTGCTGGGCGCGATCCCGCGCGCCCTGACCCTGTTGTTGTGCCAGGTCGGTATCGGTGGCCGTGCCACCACCTCGACGCAATCGCTGCAGCTGCAACAGGCGCGTGTTGACCCGGTCGGTCTGCCGGACGATCGCCACGCGGTTCTGCGCCTCGCGCAACTGCGCGTAGGCCGCGACGACGTTGTTGGCGAGGGTCACCTGCGCGTCGTAGAACGAGGCCTCGACCGACTGGGCGTTCGCATCGGCCGACTCCACGCCGCGTTTCACCGCGCCAAAGATGTCCAGGTCCCAGGTCGCATCGAGCAGGCCGGTGTAGCTGTTGCTCTTGATGCGCGACGGCAGGTTGACGCTGGCCGGCAGCGCCAGGCTGCCGGTCAACGTCTCGGTCGGAATGCGGATGCGCGAATAGCTGGTGGTCGTCCCCCCGGTCGGGAAGAACCCGCCTTCGGCGACGATGATCTGCGCCCGGGCTGAACGCAGCTGCGCGACCATGTCCTTCAGCGTCGGATTGGCCCGAAACGCGTCGTCGACCAGCCGGTCGAGCAACGGGTCGCCCATCGCCTCCCACCAGCGCTCGGGTGGCGGACCGGTCTCGGTCGCGGCGCTGTCGGCGCGGAAGAACGTCGGCGCGGCGACCGACTTCGGCGCGATGTCGGGCGGCCCCTGGTAGTCGGGCCCGACGGCGCAAGCGGCGAGCGTCGACGCCAGCATCGCGGCGAGCGTCGGTCGTCGCGCCGACCGGGTGTGGCGGACGCCGCTCATCCGCCGGACTGCGGACCGCCCTTGAGCGGCTCGGAATTGAGGAAGAAGACCAGCGGGATCGTGGCGAACAACACGATCGCGAACAGGAAGAACATGTCGTTGTAGGTCATCACGGTCGACTGCTGGTCGACGATCTGGTTCAGCTGCGCCAGTCCCACGTTCGGCAGCTTGGCGCGCACCTGGTCCATGTTGAGCGACGAGACGATGCGCTCGTGATGAAAATTCCCGCGCCGCTCCTGAAGCGTCGCGATCGCGGCCAGGCCGAACGAGCCGCCGAGATTGCGCGCCGCGTTGAAGAGGCCGGACGCGTCGGGTGCGTACTTCTTCGCGACCGCGGTGGCGGCTGCCTGGTTGAGCATGATCAACGAGAAGAACATGCCGATGCCGCGCAGCAACTGCCCCATGACCAGTTCGGGACCCGCCGCGTCGGCCGACAGGAACGAGTTCGACAGGCAGCTCAATCCGTAGACCAGCAGGCCGATCGCCACCAGGTAGCGCAGACCGATGGTGCGCAAGGCCCATGGAAAGATCACCATCAGGGCCATCGTCGGACCGCCGCTGATCGCGGTGAACAGGCCGGCCTGGTAGGAGTTGTACGACGACACGTCCGACAGGTACTGCGGTACGAGGTACAGCGTGCCGTAGAGCGCTCCGCCGACGACGAGCGACATCACGAAGACGCCGGCGAACGCGGGCGTCTTCAGGATCTTGAGCGCGATCACCGGTTTCTTGGCGACGTACTGACCCGCGAACAGGCAGATGAAGCCGATGACGGAGAGGATGGCGAGGTTGCGGATGATGTCCGACTCGAACCAGTTGTCCCGCTGGCCTTCTTCGAGCACGACCGTCAGCGCGCCGAGCCCGAGGGCCAGCCCGATGATGCCCAGCACGTCGGCTTCGCGCAGCCGATCGAGCTGCATCTTCTCCGCCTTCACGCCGATGATCAGCAGGGTGAACAGCCCGATGCCCACCGGCACGTTGATGAAGAAGCAGTAGTGCCAGGTGAAGTATTCGGCGAGATAGCCGCCGAGGATCGGGCCGGCGACCGGCCCCATCACCGCGGTGATGCCGAACAGCGCCGTGCCGATCGGTTGCTTCTCGGGCGGCAGCCGCGTGGCGACGATCGACAGCGCGGTCGGGATGAAGGCGCCGCCGCTGAAACCCTGGCCGACCCGCCCGATGATCATCTCGACGAGATTGCTGGAAATGCCGCAGAACACCGACGACGCGGTGAAGACGACGACCGAGAACAGCAGCAGCACGCGCAACGACAGCATCTTCTCGAACCAGCCGGCGAGCGGGATCATCACGATCTCCGCGACGAGGTAGGCCGTGGAGATCCACGTGCCCTCGGTCTGGCTCGCGCCGATCTCGCCCTGGATCTTCGGCAGCGCCGTGTTGACGATCGACGTGTCGAGCGTCGCCATGAACGCGCCGATGGTGCCGGCAGCGACCGCGATCCAGGCGGTCTTGTCGTCGCCACCGCCCTTCGACGCGCCGCTCATTTGCCGGCACCCGGCTCGCGCTGCCGACGGTCGCGGTCGACTTCCTGGTCGCGCTGCTGCTCGACCTGGTCCTGACGATTCTTCTCTTCCCGCTTCCGGCGATCGACGTCGTCCTTGTCGCCGACCGTGTCGACGTCGACGATCACCGACAGGCCGGCGACCAGCACGCGTCGCGCCTCGGGCCCGGCGTCGAGGTGGATGCGGACCGGCACGCGCTGCACGATCTTCGTGAAGTTGCCGGTCGCGTTCTGCGGCGGCAGCGCCGAGAACTCCGAGCCGGTCGCCGGCGCGAAGCTCTCGATCGTGCCGTTCACGCGGGTGCCGTCGAGCGCATCGACGCGCACCGTGACCGGCTGGCCGATGCGCATCAGCGCGAGCTGCGTCTCCTTGAAGTTCGCTTCGACGTAGAGGCCGCTGATCGGGATGATCGTCATCATCTGCGTGCCGGCGTTCACGTACGTGCCGAGAAAGATCTGGCGATCGCCGACCCGCCCCTCGACCGCGGCGCGGATCTGCGAGTTGCCGACGTCGACGGACGACTGCGATCCCTGCGCGATGGCCTGCTGGACCTGGGCCTCGGCCTGCGCGACCTGTGTCTGCAGCACGGCGATCTGTCGACGCGCCGCGAGTTCGGCGGCGCGGTACTGGCGGACGTCCTGGGCCGCCTTGTCGCGCTCCTGCTGGAACTGGGTCAGCTGCTCGGCTCGCTCGGCGCCGGCGTTCACCAGGGGCAAGTAACGCGCGGCTTCCCCGGCGTAATAGTTGCGCTGCACTTCGGCACCCTTGGCCTGCGCGGCGTACTGCGCGATCGTGGCCTCCTGGGCGTAGATCTGCATGCGGTACTGATCGGCCATCGCCCGCGACTGGTTGGCCTGCGCCTCGTACTGCCGCACGCGCGCCGCGGTCGCGCGGATGTCGAGTTCCACCAGCAGGTCGCCGGCTTTCACGTATTGGTTGTCGACGATGTCGATGCGCTCGACCTTCGCGGCCACCGTCGCGGTGACGGCGACCTTGTCCGCGCGGATGTACGCGTCGTTGGTGCTCTGGATGTAGCGGCCGTGCGACAGGTAATAGACCAGCCACCAGATCAACGCGACCAGCAGGACGACGACGACGACCGCGATCGCGATGCGGACCCACGTCTTCTTCAACGGGGACGGCTTGTCCTTGCCGTCCTTGTCCTTGCCGTCCTTGTCCTTGCCGTCCTTGTCCTTGCCGTCCTTGTCGTCCTCGTCGTCCTTGTCGTCGTCCTCGTCGCCCTGTTCCCCGTCTTCCTTGTCGTCGTCCTTGTCGTCGCCTTTGTCCTCCTTCTTGCCACCCTTCTCGTCGCCACCCTCCTCATCACCGCCCGGGCCGCGGCGGTCGCTGGCGCGACGTCCACCGAGCCGATCGAGACTGCCCCGCCGTTCGGCGCGTCGTCGCTGCGGCTGCGGCTGCTCGGGACTTTCTGGTGGCGGTGCGGATTGGGACGGGTCGTCTGACGGGCGATCCGCCATGGGTGAGGCCTTTCGATTCGGGGGACATGGCGGCCGGTCGGGACCGGCCAAGGGCCGTGCGGAGGTGGGGTGAGCAGCCGAAGGTCGGGCAACGCGGCGGCGCGGCGAATGCGACGATCGGATTGTAGGAGCGCCTCCGCCGCACCGCGTCGCGACAAACGAAAATGCAGCGTTGTCCGATACGCGGAGCAACGCTGCAATTCATGGAAAGCCGCTAGATCGAGCAACGCCCAGTCACGACTCTCCACCGACCTCCGTCGGCGGAGCCGAACCAGGTGGCCGTCGAACAACGGCCGCCGAGCGCGCTACTGCAGCTTGATCTCGACGTCGACGCCGGCCGGCAGGTCGAGCTTCATCAGCGCATCGACCGTCTTGTCGGTCGGGTCGACGATGTCCATCAGGCGCTGGTGCGTGCGGATCTCGAACTGGTCGCGCGAGGTCTTGTTGACATGTGGCGAGCGCAGCACGTCGAAGCGCTGGATGCGGGTCGGCAGCGGTATCGGACCCTTGACGACCGCGCCGGTGCGCTTCGCGGTGTCGACGATCTCGAGCGCGGACTGGTCGATCAAGCGGTAATCGAAAGCCTTCAGGCGGATACGAATTTTCTGTTGCATGGGAGCTCTTTCAAAGAACGGAGTGGTCGCAGACCACGGAGTGATTCACTTCTCGAACGATCGGCCGGCGACCGATTGACCCTGTCATCCCGGCGCAGACCGGGACCTGATTGTCATCGTCGCGTTGCACGGACTCGGGTCCCGGTCCGGTTCAACCCGTCCCAGGACAGGCTCTTCGCCCGGCTGACAGCCCGCGTGCAGCGCGACTTTCCCTCAAGCGATGATCTTCGCCACCACGCCCGCGCCGACCGTGCGGCCGCCTTCGCGGATCGCGAAGCGCAGGCCTTC
>CAHJXF010000158.1 GCA_903644065.1 Betaproteobacteria bacterium | reverse complement strand
ATGTTGCGTGCCGTCCGTTTTGCTGCGCGGTTTAACTTTGCACTGGAACGTAGAACGTTCGAAGCGATCCGCGCATCGCGTCGGCCCGACCTGCCGCTCCAGGTCGTCGACGGCGGGTCGCACGTGGCGCTGGCCGCCGCCGATGCCGTGCTGGTCGCGAGCGGCACGGCCACGCTCGAGACCGCGCTGTTCAAGCGGCCGATGGTGATCGCCTACAAGATGGCCACGCTGACGGCGATGCTGATGCGCAGGATGGGCTACCTGCCTTGGGTCGGGTTGCCGAACATCCTGGCTCGCGAGTTCCTGGTCCCGGAGTTCCTCCAGGAAGCCGCGACGCCGGAAGCGCTGGCCCGCGCGCTGCGCTTCCAGCTCGACGACGCGGCCAATCGCGCGCGTCTGGTGGATCGCTTCGGCGCGCTGCACGAGGCGCTCCGCCGCGACACGGGCGCGCGCGCCGCGACCGTGATCGCCGAGTTGCTGGAGAGCGCGCGCCGATCCGCGACGACAGGTCCATGAAAACACGCACGCTCTCGCTCAGCTTCTTCACCACCGCGACACGCGTTTGCGGCGTCGACGAGGCCGGTCGCGGACCCCTGGCCGGCCCCGTCTACGCGGCCGCCGTGATCCTCGATCCGGGCCGACCGATCCGCGGCCTGCGCGACTCGAAGGTCCTGCCGGCCGCGACGCGCGAACGCCTCGCCGAGCGGATCCGCGAGAAGGCGATGGCCTGGTCCGTCGCGTTCGCGTCGGTCGAGGAGATCGACGCCATCAACATCCTGCAGGCCAGCCTGTTGGCGATGCGCCGCGCGGTCGACGGCCTGTCGGTGACGCCCGAGCACGTGCTGGTCGACGGCAACCAGCTGCCTCGGTGGCAGCACCCCTGCGAAGCGGTGGTGCAGGGCGATTCGAAGGTGGCCGCCATCTCGGCCGCGTCGATCCTCGCGAAGACCGCGCGCGACGCGGTGATGCGGGCGTTGCACGACGAGCATCCGCAATACGGCTTCGACCGCCACGTCGGCTACGCGACGCCGCAGCATCTGTCGTCGCTGGCGCTGCACGGGGCGTCGCCGATCCATCGACGCAGCTTCGCGCCGGTGCGCGCGGCGATCGAGGCGCGGCTCGCGAGCGGCGGCGCGAGCGGCGCTCCATCGTTCGTCGAATCCACCGCGGCCTGGGCGGACGAGTGAGGGCTCCGGGGCCGCGCACGGCATGAAGCGCATCGCGTCCGCCGACAACCCCGCGTTCAAGGCGTTGCGGCGACGCTCGATGGCAGCCGGCTCGTCGCGCGAGCCGGACGTCGCATGGCTCGAAGGCATCCACCTCGCCGAGGCCTTCGTCGCCAGCGGCGGCGTGCCCGAGCAGGTCGTCATCGGCGCGTCGGCATGCGACCGGGCCGAGGTCGGCGCGCTGCTCGAGCGCATGGCGGTCGATGCCGTGGTGCTCGACGACGCGTTGTTCGACCGCGTCAGCCTGCTGGTCCACGGCATCCGCCTGCTGACGATCGCGCCGCGTCCACGCCCGGTGAAGCCGACCGGCCTCGTCGCGACCTCGGTGCTGCTCGACCGCGTGCAGGATCCGGGCAACGTCGGCTCGATCCTGCGCAGCGCGGCCGCCGCGGGCATCTGCGACGTCTACCTGTCGTCCGGTTGTGCGGCCGCCTGGTCGCCAAAGGTGCTGCGCGCCGCGATGGGCGCGCACTTCGTGTTGCGACTGTTCGAGGACTGCGACCTCGTCGGCGAGCGCCTGTCCTCGGCGATTCCGTGGGTCGCGACGAGCCCCCACGCCCGACGAGCGCTGTACGAGGCGGACCTCACGCGACCGGTGGCCTGGGTTTTCGGCACCGAAGGACAAGGCCTGCCCGCGCCCCTCGTCGACGACGCCGCGGCGGTGCGCATCCCGCAGCCGGGGCACGGCGAGTCGCTCAACGTGGCGGCCGCCGCGGCGGTGTGCTTCTTCGAACAGGTCCGGCAGCAGGGTCGGCCGGGGCACGGACGGGACTGAGCGGCCGCGGCGTGCAGGCGCCGCCCGTCACTGCGGCGGTTCGGGTCGCTCGGACGGTCCCTGGTCGGTCAGCAGCGTCTCGATGTCCTCGACCACGATGGCCGGCGAGAACAGGAAGCCCTGGTAGTAGTCGCAGCCGGCCACGCGGAGCGCGAGCAGCTGTGCCTCCTTCTCGACGCCTTCGGCGGTGGTCGACAGCTTCAGGCCGCGCGCCAGGCCGATCACCGACGTGGTGATGGCCGCGTCGCCGCTCTCGTCGAGCATGTTGCGAATGAAGCTCTGGTCGATCTTCAGCGTGTCGACGTCGAGCTGCTGGAGGTGCGACAGGCTCGAGAAGCCGGTGCCGAAGTCGTCGATCGCGATGCGCATGCCGCGGTGCTTGAGGTCGGCGATCACGTTCTTCGTCACGCCGAGGTCGAACAGCATGCTGGTCTCGGTGATCTCGACCTCGATGTAGCGCGGGTCGACGCCCGACTTCTGGATCACATGGTCGACTTCGTCGATGAAGGTCGCGACCAGCAGCTGGTGCGCCGAGAAGTTCACCGACAGCACGCCGAGCTGCACGCCGCGCGCCTGCCAGTCGGCGAGCTGGCGGCAGGCTTTCCGGAACACGTAGAGACCGAGTTCGTGGATCAGGCCCGACTCCTCGGCGATGACGATGAACTCGGACGGCGACACGACGCCCAGGCGCGGATCGGTCCAGCGCAGCAGCGCCTCGGCGCCGACGATGCGGTTGTCGGCGATGCGCACGCGCGGCTGGAAGTAGAGGCGCAGCGCGTCCTTTTGCAACGCCAGCTTGAGCGCGGTCTTGACGGCGCTGCGGCGCTCGCTGCGCTGCGCGAGCAACGCCGAGAAGAACTCGAAGCGGTTCTTGCCGTCCTCCTTGGCGCGGTACATCGCCAGGTCGGCGCTGCGGATCAGCGCATCGGGCGCGCGGCCGTGGTCGGGATAGACCGCAATGCCGATCGACGACGTGACGGACAGCCGCTGGTTCTCGACGCGGATCGGCGTGCCGAGCGCGTTGATGATGCGTTGCGCCGTCTCGTGGGCGATCAGCTTCGGCTGCCGGTGCCCGATGACGACCATGAATTCGTCGCCGCCGATGCGCGCCACCTCGTCCTCGGCGCGCACGCAGTTGCGCAGGATGGCGGCGACCTCGATCAGCATCAGGTCGCCGACGCGGTGGCCGAGCGTGTCGTTGATGTTCTTGAAATGATCGAGGTCGAGGAACAGCACGGCGACGCCGGTATTGCCCTGCCGGGCCCGTTCGATGAACGCCCGCAACGTCGGCTCGAGCGCGTTGCGGTTGAGCAGGCGCGTCAGCGTGTCGCGCTGCGCGATCTCGGTCAGCCGCCGCTCCGCCTCGACGCGCTGCGAGACGTCCTGGATCAGCGCCAGCGACGACGTGATGCGCCCGAGCGGATTGCGCAGCGCGGCGATGTGCCATTCGCAGGTCACGGTGGAGCCGTCGCGTCGCCGCGCGTCGACCAGGTGCAGCCGCGTGTTGCCGCTCGCCGTGTTGGGATCGGTCTCGTGCGGCAGGAAATCGACCAGCAGGTCGCGCTCGACCAGCCCGAGGTCGGCGAACGGCCGCTCGATGACTTCGTCGCGCCGCCAGCCGAACAGCGTCTCGGCCTGCGACGACCAGCGCGTGACACGCCCGTCGCCGTCGAGCGTGAACGACGCGAGCGGGGTGTTCTCGAAGTGCGCGGTGAGCAGGCCGTTGGCCTGCTGCAACGCGATCTCCTGCTTCTTTCGCGACTGGATGTCGGTGGCCGTGGTGTAGAAGCCGGTGACGAAGTCGTGCTGGTCGCGGGTCGACACGTAGCGGATCAGGACCCAGCGACGAGCGCCGTCGTGGTAGCGCATCTCGCGCTCGTACTGCACCGACTCGCCTGCCAGCGCGGCCTGGATGTACGGCTCGGCGAAGCGGTAGTCGTCGGCCGACATCAGCTCGCGCATCGGCATGCCGATCAGCTCGTCGGCCGAGCGCCCGTACCACGCCGTGGTGGTGTGGTTGACGAAGCGCAGCCGCTCGTCGCCGTCGACGAAGCTGATCGGCAGCGCCACGCTGTCCATCGCGCGCTGCATCTCGCGCAGCGATCCTTCGTAGGCCAGCCGGGCCTGCTTCGCTTCGCTGATGTCCTGGATGACGAGGTACACGCCGCGGACCGCCCGGCCGGAGCCGACGTCCGGCAGCCAGTCGGCCGACAGGAAGCGCGGGTTGGCTCCGTCGACGGCGACCTCGTGCTCGGTGTGCAGGCGCTCGCCGCGGACCGCGCGTTCGAACGACGGCTGGAACGTCCTCGAGACGTCGCGTCCGAACACCGCCGTGCCGGTGTGGCCGACGATGTCGCTCTTGTCGAGGTGGACGAAGTCCTCGTAGGCCCGGTTCGAATACTGGTGCACGCCGGCCGGATCGAGGTAGCTGAGCGGTTGCGGGAAGTTCTCGATGAAGGCTTCGATCCATTGCTGCTGGCGGACGCTGTTGCTTTCCGCGAGCTTGGAGCTCGTGATGTCGTAGGCGATGGAATAGATGCCGCGCGCCACGCCGTCCTCGGCGAAGTCGCCGACCAGCGACACGCTGAGCCAGCGCGAGTCCGACGGGTCGTCGGTCGCGCGTCGCTCGTAGGTGACGCGTTCGCCGCGGAAGGCCGCCGCCGCATGGCGCGCCGTGTCCTCGGGACTCACCGTGGCGATGACTTCGTACGGATGCTTGCCGAGCACCCGATCGAGGCTCGGGAAGCCGTTGTCGCTCAGGAAACGCTGGTTGCAGTACTGGTAGCGCAGGTCGGTGTCGACGTAGACGATCTGCGCCGGCAGGTGATCGGTGAGGAAGTGGATGCGTTCGTCGCGTATGCGCACGGCGCGTTCGGCGCGCTTCTCGTCCGCGAGGCTGCGCGACACGATGTACACGCCGGCGACGTCGCCGGCGGCGTCGCGAAACGGCAGGTAGCGGGCCTCGCGCCATTCCTCGGGGTCGCCGAAGACGCCCTTGCCTTCGCGGGTGAACGACTCGCCGGCGAAGGCGCGATCGAGCGAGCCGCGAAAGCGGTCGGTGATTCCGGGACCGAGGGCTTCGTCGATCGAGTGGCCGATCAGCCGCTCGCGCGGCACGCCGGCGCGTGCGACGAAGCGCTCGTTGACGTAGAACAGGCGACGGTCGCGGTCGAGGAAGACGACGGCCTCGGGGATGTGCTCGGCGAAACCGCGCAGGTTCGCCTCGCTCGCCACGAGGCGGGCGATGGGCTCCCGGGAGTCGTGGACGTCGGTGAGCAGCACGTAGACGCCGCTCTGCGCGTCGTCGCGATCGAAGCCGGGCAGGAAGTCGGCCCGCTGCCAGCGCGGCTCGCCGCCGCGCAGCGCGAGCTTGCGCTCGATGCTGTGCGCGCTACCGCCGGCCGCCTGAGCGAGTCCCTCCCGCGCCGTCTCGGCGAATGCCGCCGACAGGTCCGCCGGCGCGGTGCCCGGGACCCCGTGCTCGGCGACGCCGAGCGCATGGCAGAACGCCGGATTGGCCCACTTGCACAAGCCGTCGCTGCCGATGAACACGAGCGGCAGCGGCAGGCTCTCGATCAGCTCGCGCTGCTTGCGCTCGCGCTCGACGACGTCGTCCTGCGCGATGCGCAACGCGGCCCGGATCGGCGCGTTGACGGCGCCGCCGCCCATCGGCAGCACCGACGACTCGGTCGGCTCGAATCCGTCGGTCAGCTGATCGGCCTGGCGCCGGCCGAGGCGCTGCAGCACGCACAACAGGCCGACGATCGCGCCGCCGGCGTCGCGCTGAGGCCTGTAGTGCAGCCGCGCCAGATCGCCGATCGCGCCGTGCCGCCGTTGTGCGATGTCGATGTCGAGATTCTCGCCGGACAGCGCGCGCACCGCGTAGTCGTACGGGTCGCTGCCCTGGTCGTCGACGGAGACCTCGGCGAAAGGGCGGCCGGTCAGCTCGTCGCGGTCGCGGTCGAGCAACGCGCCGTACGCCGCGTTGGCGAAGCGCAGCACGAGGTCGGTGTCGAAGAAGGCGAGCGGCGCCTCGACCCAGTCGATGGCCGACTGGATGAAGTCGTGCTGCTGGGCCGTCAGGTCGTTCGCGATGGAGGCGAACAGCGCGTCGGTCGATCGTTCCGCCGGCACCGGCGCGTCCACGACCGCGTCGGTCGACGTGGGCGAGTCGTTGCGATTGATGCGATTGATCAGTTGAGCGAACAAACGTCGACCTCCTCGCCCAGTATAACGAGCGGGTCCGGCCCGGCGACCGGTTTCGCCCGTGCGTTCGTCGAAGCGTGGCGGCCGCCCGACGGACGCGGCCGGTGCGCGCCCGGGAATCGTCTCTCGCCGGCGCCGATCAGAACGAGCGCGGCTCGAGGCGCACTTCCTGCAGCACGGTCGCCGCGATCTCCTCGATCGACTTGGTCGTCGACGACAGCCAGCGGATGCCCTCGCGTCGCATCATCGCCTCGGCCGCCGCGACCTCGTCGCGACAGTTGGCGAGCGACGCGTACTGGCTCCTCGGTCGCCGCTCGTTGCGCACTTCGGCCAGGCGCTCCGGCGCGATCGACAGGCCGAACAACTTGTTGCGATAGCGCGGCAGCGCGGACGGCAGGGTCTGACGCTCGAAGTCCTCCGGGATCAGCGGATAGTTGGCGGCCTTGATGCCGTACTGCATCGCGAGATACAGGCTGGTCGGCGTCTTGCCGCTGCGCGACACGCCGACCAGGATGACGTCGGCGTCGGCCAGGCCGCCGTGCGTCTGGCCGTCGTCGTGGGCCAGCGAGAAGTTGATCGCCTCGATGCGCTGGTCGTACTCCTTCGAGTCGGCGATGTTGTGGCCGCGGCCGATCGAGTGGCTGGACTTGGCGCCCAGCTCCTTTTCGAGCGGCTCGACGAAGGTCTGGATCATGTCGAGGAAGAGACCGTGCGCGCAGCGCACCGCGTAATTGATCTCGGGGTCGACCAGCGTCGAGAACACGATGGGCCGCATGTGATCGACACGCGCCACGTTGTTGATCCGCTCGATCACGTCGGCCGCCTTGTCCATCGTGTCGATGAACGGCATCCGCAGTTCCTTGAACGGCACACCGTCGAATTGCGCGAGCAGGCTGTGGCCGAAGGTCTCGGCCGTCACGCCCGTGCCGTCGGAGACGAAGAACACGGTGCGGATCGCGGTGGGCGTCGGCGGCGATGGATGGCGGGTCGGCACGGGTCGGTCGGAAATAAGGCGGCGTGCGGGGATCGCGCTCGGTGGATGGACGGCGACCCGGCAGGGACGCGGCCGGACGGCCGGACGCGCTCGACCCGCGAGTTAGAATCGATCGGTTGCGAGCCGTCTCTTACCAGGAGCGGCTCTCGCGCCAACGGTGGCGGAATCTAACATCACGGAAGCACGGCATCCATGTCCGAACAGGTCAGAGTCATCGATTTCACCCGGCTGCGGTCCAGCGATGTCGATTCGGTCGGCGGCAAGAACTCGTCGCTCGGCGAAATGATCAGCCAGCTCGCGACCGCGGGCGTCCGCGTGCCCGACGGCTTCGCGACCACGGCTTCGGCGTATCGGGAATTCCTCGCCCAGAGCGGCCTGAAGGAGCGCATCGCACGGCGCCTCGCCACGCTCGACGCCGACGACGTGCGCGCGCTTTCCGTCGCGGGCCGGGAGATCCGCGCGTGGATGGTCGAGACGCCGTTGACGCCGGCCTTCGAGGCCGACGTGCGCGCGTCGTTCGCGCGCCTGGCCGCGGGCGA
>CAHJXF010000157.1 GCA_903644065.1 Betaproteobacteria bacterium | reverse complement strand
TCTATCGCGCGGAAAGGTACCGATCAGCGGCAGGTCGATCTCGATCCTCGAAGCGGGTAGCCGCAGGAAGTAGAACGCGCCGCCGTTAATGCCGCGCAGGTTGCCGCCGGTGCGACCGCCGACCAGCGTGGCCAGATGGAAGTCGTGGACGAACTCGGCGAACTGGAACGTGGCCGAGCTGTTCGCCGCGTCGACCAGCACCTGCACGTCGCCGTCGAAGCGGGGCGTGAGCGGCACGATCGACCCGCCGCGCGCGTCGTCGTCGCGCGTCGAGCGATAGAAGCCACGATCGTCGGGGCCGGCCGCGCGGTCGCCCCAGTCGTCGAACGATCGATCCCAGGTATCGAGCAGCGGACGCAGCGCGTCGGGAACGCGGCGATAACGCGTCAGTCGGTCGACCGGCGGCAGCGCCAAGGGTAGGGCGATCAGGTGGCCGGCGATCTCGTCGCCGACGTCGCTACCGCCTTCATTGCCACGCAGGTCGATCACCAGGTGCTGCGTGCCGTCCGCCCGCAGCGCGACGAAGAACGCGGAGAGATAACCCTTCCAGTCCCAGGCATCGTTGAACGTGACCCAGGTCGGCATCGTGAGGACCGCGACGCCGGCAGCCGGACGCGCGATCGTCCAGCCGAGAGGGCCGTCGCCCGGCGCGCCGCTCCTGCGTGCCGCGAGCCGCTCGGCGTGGGTCGACGCGGTGACGTCGATGGTCCGTCGCACGCGGTTCCGCGCGGACCGCACGTCGAGCCGGTACGACGATCCGGCGATCGGATGGACCAGCGGGAAGTACACGTCGAAGGCCTCGAAGCGGTCGAAGCCCTGGAAAAACGACGCAGCGACCGATCGAACGGCGCAGCGTCGGACAATGTGACGCCGATTAACGACCGACGCAGACGCCGACACAGCTCGCATTACTGCAACCACACGGTCTACATCGAAGTAAGCAATGGCGAAGCCGAGCGTTCGTCAAGCCGCCTTGTGATGCGCGCTTCACGACGGGTTCGAGCGGGTCTCTCGAGGGCGAATGTCTGAGCGCAGCGAGTGTTCGCCCGGCCGCTCGAACCCGTCGTGAAGCGGAACGACGACAAACCGCAGCCCACCGCAAACCGCCTTCCCTTGGTTCCTTTCTTTGGCGGCCCAAAGAAAGGAACTGGCCGCCGGGCCACCCCCGGCCAACCACCCGTGCCAAAGCACGGCAAGCCGACCAGTGCACGGCAAGCCGACCAAAGCACGACAAGCCGACCACACCTCGCCGCGATGGGCCCCGGTCGATCAACGGAAGTCGTACCTTCGTCCCGCGCGCCGCATCGCACTGAAAGCCGCACTCCAATTGGCCGGCAGTGCCCGTCCCGGCCGTTCGATCGGCGCAAAAAAAAGCGCCCGAAGGCGCTTGAACGAGCAGGAGAGACTGCCCGGAGGAGATGCGATGAAAGATTCAGTTCGACACGGCAGCCGCCCTGACGCGCGTCTTGCCGGCCCGCGACGGCACGTTGCACAGCCCGCACACGAAGCCGTCGTTGAGGTCGTCGCGATGCGTGACGAAATGCCCGCCGCACTCGCTGCACGGCGTCGTGCCGAGCAGGCCGCTGTCCACGTAGCGCACCAGGATCCAGGCCCGCGTGATCGACAGCTTGTCGTCGAGACGAAAGGCCTTCGTCTGCTCGAGATACAGGCGATAGGCGCGCACCAGCGCTTCGGCGCGATCGAGCCGGCAGTGGCCGGTCAGGTGGCGGTAGCTGCCGAGGAACAACGACGAATGGATGTTGGGCTGCCAGGTCAGGAACCAGTCGGTCGAGAACGGCAGCATGCCCTTCGGCGGCGACTCGCCGTTGATCTCCTTGTAGAGCCGCAGCAGGCGCTCGCGCGACAGCGTCGTCTCCGACTCGAGGACCTGCAGCCGCGCCCCCATGCGCGCCAGTTCGCTGGCGAGGCGGATCTGCGTCGCCTCGTGGAGGACGCTCTTCTTGGCCGCGCTGCGGGTCGTGCCCTTGCCCGTCCTGGTCGCCGCGCTCATTGCAGCGTCTCCAGTTCACGCGAACCGAGGAGGATCGCGGCATGGACGCTGCCCATGCCGGTCTCGCGTTCCTTCGAATGGCTGGTGATCAGGTCCCACACGATGCGGTCGTCGAAGCGGAAGCGGCACATCAGCATGTTCGACGACGCGATCTTCAGCAGCTGACCTGACGACAGCGAGGCAATCATGTCGGCGAGTTCGGTATCGATGCCGAGACGGAAGCTCGCTTCGGCCTTGTCCTCGACGATCATCTGGCGGGCCAGCATCAGGTACGACAGGTTGGCTTCACGCACTTCCGACAACAGGTTCTCGAATTTCATGGGGTGGCTCCGGTCGATCGGTGGGCTCTGTTCGATGACCGCAGTGTGCCGAGCGGCAACGGGCGGTGACAGTGGTCCGATCGCCATCCGACACGCTGGCGCACGGCAGCTCGGGCTGTCGGAAGATTTCCGACAGGACGACGAAAAACGCTGCCACTTCAACGGGCCGCGATCGACGCCGGCACCGGCCACGCGCCCGCAGAACACGCGTCGCAGCGGGCGCGCGGCTCAGGAAACCACGGTCCCTGCCGAAAACTCCGCTCGCCGTGTTGCAACCGGACGACGCCCGACCGGCCATCCCCGGCTCGGCGGTCGCCCGGCCCGTGCCCTCGGCTACCATTCGTGCGCGGCGTCGGGTCGCAGCGTTCCGCTGCACGAAGACCGCGCGGAGTCGTTTCCCAGCAGATGCCTCGATCGCTGTTTCGCAAGGAAGCCATCGACGCGCAGCGCGAGAAATTTCTCGGCGAAGCGAGCGTGGCGCAGCCGGTCCGCCTGTGGGTGTACACGGCGACCGCCTGCCTCGTCGCCGGCATCGCCATCGCCGTCGCCCTGTGGGGGCAGTACACCCGACGCGAGCGGGTGCAGGGCTACCTTTCGAGCGCGGTCGGCGCCGCCACGGTGCGCATGCCCGATGCCGGCACGGTCGCCGAGCTGATGGTCAGGGAGGGCGACACGGTCACCGCCGGCGCGCCGCTCGCGCGGCTGACCATCGATCGTTCCGGCGTCAACGACGCTCGCGGCAACGAGGCCGTGCTGCACGAACTGGACGCCCGGAAGGCCTCGCTGCAACAGGAGCGCGAACAGGCCCGCACGCTCGGCGATCAACAGGTTGACCAGCTGCGTCGGCGCGTCGCCAGCCTGCAGGAGGAGATCCGCCAGGCCGATGCCGAGATCCGACTGCAGAGCGACCGCCTCCGCTCGGCCACGTCGATCGCCAAGCTGTGGGAGGACCTGCAGGGCAGGCAGTACGCGTCCGAGATCTACATCCAGCAGAAGAAGGACGAGGCGAAGGACCAGGAGATCAAGGTCCAGCAGCTGCGTCGGCAACGGGCCACGCTCGACGGCAGCCTGGCGCAGGCGCTGTCCGACGTGCCGTCGACCCAGTCGCGCACGCGCACGCTGCTCGCGCAGGTCGACCAGCGGGTCAGCGAGGCCGACCAGACCATCGCCGAGTTGAGCGTACGGCGCGAGCAGGCCGTGCGACGCGACATGATCGTCGTCGCGCCGATCGACGGCACGGTGACCAACATCGGCCCGGCGCGCGGGCAGACGGTCGCGGCCGACACGCAGTTCGCCACCGTCCTGCCGCGCGACGACCAGCTGCACGCCGAGCTGCTGGTGCCCACGCGCGCGATCGGCTTCGTGCATCCGGGGCAGCCGGTCACGATGCGCTACGAGGCGTTCCCCTACGAGCGCTTCGGTCAGTACGGCGGCACGGTGGAGAACGTGGGCCGCACCGTGTGGACGCAGGGCGATGCGGTCGGTCCGCTGTCGGTCCGCGAGCCGGTCTATCGCATCGTGGTGCTGATCGATCGGCAGGACATCGAGTCGGGCGGCGAGAAGTTTCCGCTGCGCGCCGGCATGGTCGTCAGCGCCGACCTCCTGATGGAACGGCGCAGCCTGCTCGAGTGGTTGTTCCAGCCGGTCCTGCAACTGCGCCGCCGGATGGCCGGCGACCTGCGCCTGTCGACCGCGCTGTCATGATCTTCGGTCGTCGCGTTCCCGTCATCCTGCAGTCCGAAGCGCCCGAGTGCGGCATCGCGTGCGTCGCGATGATCGCGACCTACCACGGCTTCCTCACCGACCTCGTGGCGATGCGCCAGCGCATGTCGGTGTCGATGAAGGGCACGACGCTGAAGACGATCGCGCAGATCGCGGAGACGATGAAGATGTCGGCGCGCGGCGTGCAGGTGTCGCTCGACGCGCTCGACCGGGTCAAGCTGCCGGCCATCCTGCACTGGGACATGAACCACTTCGTCGTGCTGACGAAGGTCAGCGGATCGGGCGCCCGGCAGACCATCACCGTGCACGATCCCGCACGCGGCAAGCGCGTGCTGAACCGCCACGACACGTCGCGCCACTTCACCGGCATCGCGATGGAGATGCTGCCCACGCCGGGCTTTCGCGAGGTCGAGGAGCGCGAGCGCATCAGCTCGTGGCAGCTGCTGTCGGCGGCCTCGGGCTACAAGTCGACGATCGCGCAGATCTTCCTGCTGTCGCTCGCGCTCGAGGTCTTCGCGATCGGCACGCCGTTCTTCCTGCAGCTCGTGATCGACCGGGTGCTGGTGGGACGCGACGTCGATTTCCTGACCGTGCTCGGCGTCGCGTTCGCGGCGCTGGTCGTGGTGCAGGCGATGGTCACCGCGCTGCGCGCCTGGGTCGGCGTGTACCTGTCGACGCAGATCAACATGCGGATGCTGGCGGACCTCTTCTCGCAGCTGATCCGGCTGCCGCTCGCGTGGTTCGAGAAGCGCAACATCGGCGACATCATCTCGCGCTTTCGCAGCATCGACGCCATTCAGCGCACGCTGACCACCACCTTCGTCGAGGCCATCGTCGACGGCCTGATGGTGGTGCTGACGCTGGCCGTGATGTTCTTCTACAGCGTGCCGCTGACCGCCGTGGTGCTGACCGCGGCCGTGCTGTACGGCCTGACCCGCTGGCTGGTCTACTACCCGCAGCGCCGCGCCACCGACGAACAGCTCGCCCACGAGGCCAAGTCGGGCTCGCACTTCATCGAGACGCTGCGCGGCATGATGGCCATCAAGCTCAACATGCGCGAGCAGGAGCGGCGTTCGGGCTACCAGAACCTGGTCGTGGACCACGTCAACGCCGGCGTGCGCGTGCAGCAGATCGCGATCGTCCATCGCGCGGCCAACGGCCTCATATTCGGACTCGAGAACGTCGCGGTGATCTGGCTCGGCGCGCACACGGTCATGGCCGGGCAACTCACGGTCGGCATGCTGTTCGCGTTCCTCACGTTCAAGCTGCTGTTCCTCAACCGCATCAACACGCTGATCGACAAGGTCATCGAGTTCCGCATGCTCGACCTGCATGCCGAGCGCATCGCCGACATCGCGCTGACCGAGCCCGAGGCCGTGACCGGCGCGCGGCGCATCGCGACCACCGGCGCGCCGCTGACGGTGCGCGCCGACGGCGTAGGCTTCTCGTACGGTGCCGAGGGCCACGTGTTCCGCGACGTGTCGATGGCGGTCCGCGTGGGCGAGACCGTTGCGCTGGTCGGGCCGTCGGGCTGCGGCAAGACCACGCTGATCAAGGTGCTGGTGGGACTGCTGCCGGCGACCGAGGGCAAGCTGCTGGTGGGTGGCCACGACCTGCAGGACCTGGACCTCGGCAGCTATCGCAGCCGCATCGGCGTCGTGATGCAGGACGACCAGCTGTTCATCGGCACGGTGGAAGACAACATCAGCTTCTTCGACCCCGCGCACGATGCCGCGCGCGCCCGCGAGTGCGCGCGGGTCGCCGGGCTCGACGTCGACATCATGGCGATGCCGATGCAGTACAACACCATCGTCGGCAGCCTCGGCGTCGCGCTGTCGGGTGGCCAGAAGCAGCGGCTGCTGCTGGCGCGGGCGCTCTACCGGCAGCCCGAGATCCTGTTCCTCGACGAGGCGTTCGACCAGCTCGACCTCGAGCGCGAATACGAGATCACCGAGCGGCTGGTGCAGCTCGGCCTCGGCGTGGTGATCGTCAGCCATCGACCGGACACGGTGCGGCGCGTGGATCGCATCGTCGACATCGGGCCGCGCGTGCGATCGAGCGAGAGTGCGGGCGCCTGACGCGGGAGCGACGCGGGTTACGCGGCACTGAGGCGGGAGCGACGCGGGACAGAGGCGGGAGCGACGCGGGACTGACGCGGGACTGACGCGGGGCAGAGGCGGCAGTGACCCGCGCCTGCGGCCGACTCGCGAGCGTGCTGCCGCCCCATTCACGGCGGCGACACATGCGGCGGCTCCAATGGCGGTTTTTCGCCGAGGCCCCACGCCATGTCCAACGCAGGCAATCGCCGCGACTTCCTGATCAAATCCCTTTCCGCCGCGGCCACGGTCGCCGTCGGCGGCTCCCTGGCCGGCTGCGGCGACGACGATTCGCCGGCCGCGCCGCCGCCGGCGCTGCCGTCCGACTTCACCTACGGCGTCGCCAGCGGCGACCCGCTGAACGACCGCGTGATGCTGTGGACCTACGCGAAGGTCCCGACCAGCGCCGCGACCGTCGCGCTGACCTGGCAGGTGGCGACCGACAGCGCCTTCTCCGCCGTCGTCGCGACCGGCCGCGTCGATGCCACGGCCGCGACCGGCTTCACCGCCAAGGCCGACGCGAGCGGCCTCGTCGCCGGGGCGACCTATTTCTATCGCTTCGTCGATGCGACCGGCCGAGCGTCGCCGACCGGGACCACGCGCACGCTGCCGGCCGCCGACGCGACGTCGGTCCGCTTCGCGCTCTTCTCGTGCACGCTGTATCCGGAAGGCTTCTTCAACGCCTACGACTCGGTCGCGAAGTCGGATGCGCAGTACGCGATCCACGTCGGCGACTACATCTACGAGTACGGCGCGGCCAGCGGCCAGTTCGGCAACGAGGACGCCGTCGCGCTGAACCGCGTCGACGTGCCGGCCGGCGACATCGTCAGCCTGTCCGACTATCGGACGCGCTACGCGTTATATCGCTCCGATCCGACGCTGCAGGCGCTGCACGCGAAGATGCCGTGGATCACGGTGTGGGACGACCACGAGTTCGCCAACAACGCGTTCATGACCGGCGCCGAGAACCACAATCCCGCGACCCAGGGCGACTGGATCGCGCGGAAGGCCGCGGCGGCCCAGGCCTATCACGAGTGGCTGCCGATCCGCACGCCGGACCCGGCCAACCTGCTGAAGATCTATCGCCGCTTCGACTTCGCCGGCCTGTTCTCGCTGCACATGATCGACACGCGCATCGAGGGCCGCGTCCAGCAGTACGCGCACTTCGGCGACCCGTCGGGCGTGCCTGGCTACCAGTACGCGGACTACGTCGCCGGGCTGACGCCGGTCGCCGGCGTACCGCCCGACGCGGCGCGCACGATGATCAGCGCCACGCAGCAGGCCTGGCTGACCGACGGCCTGACCGCGTCGCGCGCGCCGTGGCAGATCGTCGGCAACCAGGACATCATGGCCCGCATCTGCTTTCCGTCGTCGATCCTGGCCGCGCAGACCGCAGGCGGGCCGGGCGTGCAGGCCGCGATCACCGCGTACCTGACCGCCAAGGCGACGCGCGCGGCCGCCGGCCCGGGCGCGCTGACGCCGACCCAGGCGGCACTGCTCGACCCGGCGCGCAATCCGCGCCTGCCGTACAACCTCGATTCATGGGACGGCTATCCGATCAATCGCGAGACGGTGCTGCGGACCGTGAAGGCGCTCGGCAAGAAGCT
>CAHJXF010000156.1 GCA_903644065.1 Betaproteobacteria bacterium | reverse complement strand
CGTCGGCAGCGACGCTGCATTCGCCTCGCTTCGCGCGAGACGGGCGAGCGCAGCGGCCGCGATCGGCCGGCTGAAGACGTAGCCCTGGATCTGGTCGCAACGCATCGATCGCAGCAGGGTGCGCTGCTCGTGCGTCTCGACGCCTTCCGCCACGACCGTCAGCTCGAGCGAATGCGCGAGGGTCACCATGGTCGACACCAGCGTCGTCGCATTGCGGTTGTCGAGCATCGGCGTGATGAACGCACGGTCGATCTTCAGCGTCTGGAGCGGCAGCCGCGACAGATACGCGAGCGACGAATAGCCGGTGCCGAAGTCGTCCACGGCGATGCGCACGCCGAGCGCCCGGATCGCCGTCAGCGTCTCGATGTTGCGCTTGACGTCGTCCATGACGACGCCCTCGGTCAGCTCGAGCTCGAGCGATGCGGCGGGAAAGCCCGACTCGCGCAGCACCCGCTGGATGCGGTCGATCAGGCGATGGTCCTTCAGCTCGCGCGGCGACAGGTTCACGGCCACGACCCACGGCGGCAGGCCGTCGGCCAGCCAGGCCGCGCCTTGTGCGCAGGCGACGCCGAGTACCCATTCGCCGATCTCGACGATCAGGCCCATCTCCTCGGCGAGCGGAATGAAGTCCGACGGCGGCACCGACCCGAGTTCGTCGTTGTCCCAGCGCAGCAACGCTTCCACGCCGGCGATGCGGCCCGTGGCCAGGTCGACCTTCGGCTGGTAGACGAGCGTGAACTCGTCGCGTTCGAGCGCATGGCGCAGCAGCGTCTCCGTTCGGACCCGATGGCTGATCTGCACGGCCATCTCCGGCACGAACACCGCGAAGCCGTTGCGGCCGTTGTCCTTCGCCTGATACATCGCGATGTCGGCTGCGCGCAGCAGCGTGTCGCTGTCGTCGCTGCCGATCGCCGGAATGGCGACGCCGATGCTGGCCGACACGGTGAAGTCGCGGCCGTCGACCACGAGCGGCGCCTCGAGCGCCTGCTTGACCTTGGCCGCGACCTGCGCGGCACCGGCCGGACCCGGCAAGCCTTCGCAGATGATCGTGAACTCGTCGCCGCCGAGACGAGCCACCGTGTCGCCGTCGCGCATCGTTTCGCGTAAGCGTCGCGCCACCGCCTGCAGGACGCCGTCGCCGACCACATGGCCGAGCGAATCGTTGATCTGCTTGAAGTGGTCGAGGTCGACGAACATCAGCGCCATCGACTGCGGATCGTGGTGGGCCCGGACCAGCGCCTCCCGCAGCCGATCGCGGAACAGGTGCCGGTTCGGCAGGCCGGTCAGCGAGTCGTAGCGCGCCAGGTGCGCCATGCGCGCTTCGCTCTCCCGCAGCTCGGCCACGCGATCCGCCACCAGCCCCTCCAGTCCCTGCCCGTACTGGACCAGTTGCTGGTTGCTCTCGCGAATCACGCCGTAGCTGCGGACGATCCGCAGTCCCGCATAGAACAGCAGGCCGATCAAGGCGGTCGACAGCGCGAGCAGGTAGAGCCGGTCGCGTTCGCTGCCGAGCTTGGCTCGCTGCTGCTCGTCGAGCAGCACGTTGCCGATCTCGTCGATCGCGTCGTCGGACGGCGACTCGGCGATCTGGGTCAGCAGCTCGTCGACGGTCAGCTGTTCGCGAACGATGGTGCGTGCGTGGGTCGTGAAGATCGCCAGCCGGTCCTTCACATCCGACGGCAGGCGGCTCGCCAACCGGTCGAGCGCATCGAGCGCGCGACCGATCTCGTCCGCCTTCGGTCGGGAGGCGTGCTGGCTGAACAACAGGTTGTCGAGCAGCAGATCGGCGACGGTGGTCCGGGCCTTCGCCGCCGCCGGCGATCGGCGGTGTTCGTCGATCGTGCGCAACGCCTCGTCCGCGGCGACCGGCAAGAAGGCGAGCGAGTTGCGCAGCACCGAGTGATTCGACTTGAAGCGCTCGATCAGCCCGCCCTTCTCCTTCAGCACGCGGCTCAGCGCCTCGCAGCGCTGCATCAGCTGGCGCTTCTCCTCGTGCACTTCGGCGTCGAGATGCAGCGTGAAGTGTTCGAGCAGGCCCGCCTTGCGACCGAGCGCATCCGTCAGTCGGTCGTAGTCCTCGACCAGGTTGGTCCGGGCGCGCAGCACGTCGAGCTCGGACTGCGCATCGAGCTGCTTGAGCTGGCGCAGCGTCGTCACGTGGTCCTGGTAGTCCCGCTCGTCGAAGTGTTGCGCGCGAACGAACAGGAACAGGAAGACGGCGAGTACGGCGGCGGTCGCGGCCGACAGCAGGGACCAGACCAGGCGCCCCGACGGCTTCATGGCCACGACGGTCGTTCGCCGGTCAGCGTCTTCAGGAAAGCCACGATGGCCTGCGTGTCGCCCGGTGTCGCGATGCGGCCGAGCTGGTAGCGGAACATGATCGCCACGGCGGCTTCGAGCGTGGCGGCCGAACCGTCGTGGAAGTACGGTGCGGTCAGTTCGACGTTGCGCAGGCCAGGCACCTTGAAGACGTGGCGATCGCGCTCGTCGTGGGTCACCAGATAGCGACCGAGGTCCGCTTCACCGGCATGCCCGCGGGCGGCGAAGTAGTCGCCCATCACGCCGAACTTCTGGAACATGTTGCCGCCCACGTTGACGCCCTGGTGGCACGCGATGCAACCGTAGCGCTTGAACTTCTCGTAGCCGCTCCGCTCGGTCGCGTCGATGGCCGAGGCGTCGCCGCGCAGGTAGCGGTCGAAGCGCGAGTTGGGCGTGACCAGCGTCCGTTCGAAGGCGGCGAGCGCGCCGGCGATGGACGTGCGGCTGACGCCCTCCGGGTAGGCGGCCGCGAAAGCCGCCCGATAGGCCGGGTCGGCGCCGACCTTGCGGACCACGTCGGACCAGTCGGAGCCCATCTCGGTCGAGTTGTGCACGACCTCGTCGATCTGCGCTTCGAGCGTCTCGGCCCGACCGTTCCAGAACTGGCGGAAATTGAACGACGCGTTGAAGAGCGTCGGCACGTTGACGGTGGTGGCATTGCCGCGAAATCCGACGGAGAACGGCTTGCCGTTGCTTCCGCCACGGCCGAGATCGTGGCAGCTCGCGCAGGAGACCTGGTCGTTGGCGGACAGGCGGACATCCGTGAACAACCGGCGACCGATCGCGACGCGCGACGGATCCTCGCGGGTGACGGTGGGAATCGGCTTGATCGGCTCGTCGAGCGGCTGGCCCTTCGCGCCACCGGCCAGCGCCGCGGCGACCGCCGCAGCGAGCGCCAGGCATATGGTTCGCAGTGCCGCGGCGGCACGCGGTCGCTCGATTCGCGGACGGTCGCTCAGCCGGCCGCCTTCCGCGGCCGGCCAAGCCGGGCTCGCTTCGTGCGCTTCTTTTCTGGAACGCTTCATCGACGATTTCCTCTCCGCCACCTGCCGGTCCGCTCGCCTGCGACCTCTCGGGTCGTGCGTCGGGGCGCTTCCGCCGGCGTGTCATCGCGGACGCGGCCGTGCGTCGTGGTGTATGGAAATCGGCAGTCGCCCCTCGTTCTAAAGCGACGAACCGGAAATAATTGAGTGTTGCTCCTACAACGCGTGTAGGACGGACACCAGTCAGGGCCCCTCGGCGGCCGGGTAACGGACCGCGAGCACTTCGATCTCGTCGACCCCCGCCGGCGTCCTGAGCAAAACCGCGTCACCCACCCGTGCCTTGACGAGTGCCCGCGAGATCGGCGCGATCCAGCTCACCTTTCCCTCGAGCGGCTCGGCTTCGTCGATCCCGACGATGACGATGGTCTGCGCGGGACCGCCGTCCACCGCGTAGTCGACCGTGGCTCCGAAGAACACCTGATCCGAGCGCCGGTGCACCGACGCATCGACCACTTCCGCGATGTCGAGCCGCCGCGTCAGGAAGCGGATGCGACGATCGATCTCGCGCAGGCGCTTCTTGCCGTAGAGGTAGTCGCCGTTCTCCGAGCGGTCGCCGTTGGACGCCGCCCACGAGACGACCCGGACGACTTCGGGACGATCGACGTCGAGCAGGTGGAACAATTCGGCACGCAGGCGCGCGTAACCCGCCGGCGTGATGTAGTTCTTCGATCCGGGCGGCAGCGGCGACGAGCCCTGGCCGGGCTCCTCGTCGTCGTCCTCGCTTTCCTTGACGAACGCCTTGTTCACGGGCCGCGACCCGTCACCGCCCGGCCGGCGCGCGAGGCGTCACGGCCAATTCGAACCGTTGCGTGTCTTTCGCGTCAGGTACACCAGCGACAGCACGAGCAATGCCGCGAACCAGAACAGCGACCACTCGGCGATCGACAGTCCGAACAGTCGCCAGTCGACGCGAGCGCAGTCGCCGGTGGCGTAGAGCGCCCGCTGGATCACCGCGAAGAACGGCAACCGCTCGAGCATCGTGAAGAGATCGGCGGTGCACGATTCCATCTCGGGCGGATACCACTGCAACCAGACGTGACGGGTGGCGAAGCCGGCACCCGCGAGTGCGATCAGGCTGGCCACGACGCCGAAGATCCTGACCAACACGACGTTCGATCCGACCAGCGCAGCGACGAGGAAGACGCCACCGAGCGCGATGAAGCACACGCGCTGGATCATGCAGAGCGGACAGGGATCCAGTCCCCGCACGTATTGCAGGTAGAGCGCGATGGCGATCAGGCCGCCACAAACGAGAAAGCCCGCCAGGGCGAGCTTTCGGGAGTAGGCGAGCTGCGGCTTTCGCCGCATCGTGGATTGCATCAAGTGGCCTCGGTGGCTCGCGAGGAGGCGCCCGTGTCGCCTCGCGTTCGCCGCATCAACTCGGGTCGGGCTGCGGCGTGATGCGCAAGTAAGGCTTCACGGCAGTATAGCCTTTGGGAAACTTCTGCCTGATCAGCTCCGGGTCCTGCAGCGACGGCACGATGATCACGTCGTCGCCGAACTTCCAATTGACCGGGGTGGCGACGCTGTGGCCGTCGGTGAGCTGCAGCGAGTCGATGACGCGCAGGATCTCTTCGAAGTTGCGACCGGTCGACGCCGGGTAGGTGATCGTCGCGCGCACCTTCTTCTTCGGATCGATGAAGAACACGGAGCGGACCGTCAGCGTGTCGTTGGCGTTGGGATGGATCATGTCGTAGAGGTCGGACACCTTGCGATCGACGTCGGCCAGGATCGGGAACTGGACGTCGGTTTGCTGCGTCTCGTTGATGTCGCCGAGCCAGCGCCGATGCGACTCGACGTCGTCGACCGACACGGCCAGGACCTTCACGTCGCGCCGCGCGAATTCGTCCTTCAGCTTGGCGGTGTAGCCGAGTTCCGTCGTGCACACCGGCGTGAAATCCTTCGGATGCGAGAACAGCACGCCCCAGCTGTCACCCAGCCATTGGTGCAAGTGGATGTCGCCGCTGGTGGACTTCTGCGTGAAGTCGGGTGCGATGTCGCCGAGTCTGAGTGCCATGGAGTTCTCCGGGTCGTGGGGACGCTGGCGTCCGTGTTGTGCGATCGAATGATGCGGATGAAAGCGGGGGTCGGCCTGCGCTCAGCTCTGCACCCAGGGCAGCCCGGCGGCCCGCCAGCCTTGCGCCCCGCGATGCCCGTGTTCGTCGAGGTCGCCCTCGAAGCCTTGGAGGATGTTGTACGCGTGGCGGTGACCGGCCGCGGTCACGGCGACCGCCGCCGCGTGCGAGCGGGCGCCGCTGCGACACAGGAACAGCACGTGATCGCGCTTCTCGGCAAGCGCCTCGAACTGCGCGACGAAGTCGGGGTTCGGACCTGCGGCGTCGAGCGGCTTCCATTCGATCAGCGGCGTGTCCGGCACGCGGCCGACGTACTCGTTCTCGAAGCGGGTGCGCACGTCGACCAGCGTCGCGGTCCCGGCCAGCATCAGCGCGTAGGCCTCGGTCGGCGTGACCAGTCCGGCATAGGGCACGTCCTGGTCCTTCGCCCGCAGCGCCGCGCGGGACACGATGGTCTCGGGCAATTCGTCGAGGCTCGGCACGACGGCGCGCAGGCCGGTCATGCGACCTCCTTCGCCGCCGGCGCGTCGATGAACACGCGCGCCCGCCGCGCGGCCAGGTGGACGATCGAGCCGACCGCGACGTCGCGCTCGTCGAACTGCTCGCGCGGCAGTTCGACCTCGAGCGCCTTGCCGTCGGCCGTGTCGCTGAGTTCGAGCCGCACCGTGGAGCCGAGCTTGACGACGTGCTCGACCTTCGCCGAGAACGCCGCGGTCGACGCGTCGTCGACGATATCGAGGTCGTGCGGGCGGATGTAGGCCGTGCCGGTCGCGTCGACGACGCCGGCATGCTCCGGGGCCGGCAGGCGCGAGCGACCGATGATCGCGACGCCGTGCTGCACGCGGCTCTGCAACTGGTTGGCATGACCCAGGAAGCCGTACACGAACGAGGTCGCCGGATGGTCGTACACCTCGTCGGGCACGCCGATCTGCTCGATGCGACCGTGGTCGAACAGCACGACCCGGTCCGAGACCTCGAGCGCCTCCTCCTGGTCGTGGGTGACGAACACGCTGGTCAGCTGGATCTCGTCGTGCAGTCGGCGCAGCCAGCGCCGCAGGTCCTTTCGCACCTTCGCGTCGAGCGCGCCGAACGGCTCGTCGAGCAGCAGCACCTTCGGTTCGATCGCCAGCGCGCGGGCCAGCGCGATGCGTTGCCGCTGGCCGCCCGACAGCTGGTGCGGGTAACGGTCGCCCAGCCAGTCGAGCTGCACGAGTTCCAGCAGCCCGTGCACCTTTTCACGGATCACCGCGTCGCTCGGTCGCGACTTCTTCGGCTTGACGCGCAGGCCGAACGCGACGTTCTCGAACACCGTCATGTGGCGAAACAATGCGTAGTGCTGGAACACGAAGCCGACCGCGCGCTCGCGCACGTCCTTGTCGGTGGCGTCCTCGGCGTCGAAGAAGATGCGACCCTGGTCGGGGACCTCCAGCCCGGCGATGACCCGCAACAGCGTGGTCTTGCCGGAGCCCGACGGGCCGAGCAAGGCGACCAGCTCGCCCGGCTCGATGGTCAGGTCGACATGGTCGAGCGCGACGAAGTCGTTGAAGCGCTTGCAGACGTTCTCGATGCGGATGCTCATGTCATCTTCGTTGCGACTGGAGGTAGCGGCGCTCGACGACCGTCTTGATCACCAGCGTGACGAGCGCGAGGAAGGCGAGCAGCGACGCGCACGCGAAGGCGGCCGCGAAGTTGTATTCGTTATAGAGGATCTCGACATGCAACGGCAACGTGTTGGTCGTCCCTCGGATGTGGCCGGACACCACCGACACCGCGCCGAACTCGCCCATGGCGCGCGCGTTGCACAGGATGACGCCGTACAGCAGCCCCCACTTGACGTTGGGCAGCGTGACGCGCCACAAGGTCTGCCAGCCCGACGCGCCGAGCACGACGGCGGCTTCCTCCTCCTCGCGGCCCTGCGCCTGCATCAGCGGGATCAACTCGCGCGCGACGAACGGGAACGTGACGAAGATGGTGGCCAGCACGATGCCCGGGACCGCGAAGATGATCTTGACGTCGTGCGCCTGCAGCCAGGGACCGAGCCAGCCCTGCAGGCCGAACATCAGCACGTAGACCAGGCCGCTGACCACCGGCGAGACCGAGAACGGCAGGTCGATCAGCGTGATCAGCAGCGCCTTGCCGCGGAAGTCGAACTTGGCGATGGCCCAGGCGGCGGCGACGCCGAAGACCAGGTTGCACGGCACGGCGATCGCGGCGGCGGTGAACGTCAGGCGGATCGCGGACAACGCATCCGGGTCGGCGATCGACGCGAAGTAGTGTGCGACGCCCTTCCGGAACGCCTCGACGAACACGGCGACCAGCGGGATCAGCAGCGCCACGACGACGTACAGCAGCGCGACACAGACGAGCGCGACGGGCCACCAGGCGCTCGTCCG
>CAHJXF010000155.1 GCA_903644065.1 Betaproteobacteria bacterium | reverse complement strand
AGGTCGATCATTGATGGTCTCCGTCTGGGGTCGGGCGTGGAGGGAGCGGACGGCCGTCGTGCGTGGGCGGGTGGCGGCGCAGGATCAGCGACTGGCTCGCCACCGCCATCAGCCGGCCCGACTGCGAGAAGATGTGCATCGAACCGTGCACGAAGCCGTCATGGATGGACTCGATCCGGATATCGCAGAGCATCCATGCGCAGTCCTCGATCGCGGCGAAGCGGATCGTGTTGTCCAGGCTGTTCCCGTCGGCGTAGCCGCCCAGCGCGTCCGTGATCGCCACCGAAACATAGTCGCCCACGACAGACAGCAGACGCGTATCGATCGCGTGGCCGGCGAGCGGCCGCACCCATATCAGCACGCGTCCCGCGCCGGCCCCCGCTATCGGACGCCCGTCCGGAAAACGACCGGCGGCGAGGCGCACGTCGAACAGCGATTGTACCGCATCGTCACGCGCATTCCAGTGTCGAACCCGCGCACAAGCGTCCGGCAACGGCGCGGTCGGCATCGGAGGCTTTTGCAACGAACCATCATCCCTGCGGCCACCGAGGGCGGCATGCGCGGCCAGCACCGTTTGCGTTCCCACGCGAGCGACGGCACTGGCCTGGCTCACGCTTCTGCCTTGAGCGAGGATGTCGATTTCGAGTTCGACTATCGCCGGTGGCCGCGCAAAAGCGACATATTGCGCGGTCGCACAGATCGCCGGTCGACCGCTTGCTTCCTCCATGGCCGCCACCGCCGCCGCAAGACCGATGCCGCCGAACATGAACGTGGCACCGCCGCGTGGCCCCGTGCACAAGCCCGGAACCAGCGGCAGCGTCCAGCGTAGCGGATCGTGGGTCGGCGTCAGCGCAATGATCGATCCTGCCACCTGTCCTCCGTGTTACCGGCGCGCCGGTTCCTCAGAACGCGCCGAACTTGAAGGATCCGGTCACGCCGAAGGTCCGCGGTTCGCGACGCTGGTTGACCGCGAACGACACCGGCGGCGTCACGACGAAACCGTTGATGATGTCGCGATTGTCGGTGAGGTTGCGGCCGAACACCGCCAGCTCGAACCGGTCGTCGTCGAAGGAGACCGCCGCCCGTGCGTTGACCAGCACATAGCTCGGCGAGATCGTCGCGGCGATGATCCCGGCATTGTTGGGATCGGTCACGTCGTTGTAATTGCTCAGGTCCGTCTTGCTGTTGTAGATCACATCGCTGCGCAGCGTCAGCTTGGCGCCCCCGATCGGATGCGAATAGATGCCGGACACCGTCGCGGTATAGCGCGGGACGTAGGCGATGCGGTCGCTGCGCCGATCACGGACACCGTCGAAATAATCCAGATACTTCGGCTGAGTGATCGCTCCGGTCGCCGCGAGTCGGAAACCGTCGAACAGTAGGGCGTTGACCTCGATCTCACCCCCGTACACGCGCTCCTTGCCGGCATTGCCGAGCGTCTGCGCGACCCCGTTGCCGCTGGCGACGAACGTCGTCTTCTGGATGTCCTTGATCGTCGAATAATATGCGGCGATGTTGACCCGCAAGCGTCGGTCGAAGAACTCGCTCTTGATGCCGACCTCGTGCGAGAAGGAAATCTCGGACTTGAACGGCTGGAACGTCACGCCGGCGACGCCGGTCGCCTGCAGGTTCTCGCCTCCGGAGCGGAAGCCCTTGGAAGTCTTCGCATAGACTAGCACGTCCTGCGCGAGCTTGTAATCGGCACCTGCCGTGTACGAAACGCCGCTGAAAGAGTCGTGGCGCGCGGCGGTGCATCCCGGGGGCGTCGTGCCGGCCAGCGTGCAGACGAAGCCGTTGGCGGCGGGCGCAAAGGTGCGGTTGTGGAGCGTCAGGCCCTTGTCCTCGATCGAGTATCGGAGCCCGCCGGTCAGCGAGAGGCGCGAGGTGGCGTGCCACGTGGACTGCGCGTAGACGCCCTGGCTGTCGTTGTTGATCGTGCCATCATAGACGGTCGGATTGTTGGGATTGAGGAGCGGGATCGCGGTCGATTGCGACCCGTCGTTACCGGCTTCGTGGAAGTAGATCAGGCCGGCTGCGAACTCGATCGCCTTGTCGGCGGTCTTGCCGGTGATCTGCAACTCACCGGAATATTGATCCAGGTCCTGCTGATATTCGCGGCCGGTTATAGGTCCGGTATGCAGAAAGGTCGTGGATGTGCCGTCGAGGTCCAGTGGAGAGCGCGCTTGGACCTTGCGGTACCCGCCGATGAACTTCACCGCGCCGAAGTAGGTGTCGAGCGTCGCGACGCCGGTATAGGTCTGCGTCTTTGCGTAGTCGCTAGTCAGGCCGTTCAAGCCATAGGTGTCGCTGGCTCCCGACGACGCGACGATCGCATCGAGCGCGGCCTTGGCCGCCACGGGGTTCAGGCCGTTCTGCAACCCGTACGACAACGTCGCCAGACCGTCGAACGGGGTTGGCGTGCCGTTGATGACCGCGAAGCGCGTCGGCGAGATATAGCCTAGGCGAAAGGGCTGGGGGCGATCGTCGGTTCGGAAAAATTCCGCGCCGAGCACGACGCTGAAATTTTCCGTCGGCTTGATCAGCAGCTTTACGCGACCGTTGAGACTGTTCGCATTGTCGAAATCGACGCCGGTGAAGGAATTGCGGATGTAGCCGTCACGTTTGCGGAACGAGACGGCAGCGCGCAGCGCTAGCTTGTCATCGATCAGCGGCACGTTGAGGACTCCTGTCGCGCTGCGTTCGTTAAAGCGGCCGTAGGTTCCCATGACCGAGCCACCGATACCCTTGAATGTGGGATCGTTGGTCTGGATCAGCAGGGCGCCACCCGTCGTGTTACGCCCGAACAGCGTACCCTGGGGTCCCTTGAGCGTCTGGACACTCTGGATGTCGAGCAGGTCGGCGTTGATGCCGTAGGCGCGTGCCCAGTAATACCCATCGACATAGGTGCCGACCGAGGGATCGAGCGTAGCGACGACGTCTGCCTGGATCTGCCCGCGCAGGGAAAGATTGATCGCAGACCGCGCCGAATTGCCTTCCTTGGCGTAGAGACCGGGCGTCAGCAGCGCGACGTCCCGCACCAAGACCGCATTCTGTTGTTGAAGCTGCGCCCCGCTGAAGACGGTGACGGCAACCGGCACGTTTTGCTGGTTCTCCGCCACGCGTCGCGCGGTGACGATGATGTCCTCGAGGCCGGCGGACCGGGTCGTATCCTGCTGAGGCGGCGCATCCGCAGCGCCGGGCGCGGCCGACGTCGGCCTGCTCGGCGTCGGTGCGGGGCGGTCCTGCGCCGTTGCCTGGGATGCAAGCGTCAGCCCGGCTGCCAGCGCGGCATGGGACACAAGGTTCGGTCTCAGCTTCATATATTCCCCTCCGGTCAGCTCCGCCGATTTCTTCGCGCACCATGCGCGGCACCGACTTTTAGACATCGCTGACCATGTCATTAGCACGAGTCTCGCGTGTTGCAAGCTCACCTAGTATACTACCTGCACCATGTCGTGGCTTTCGGCTGAGAGAGTCAGTGCGGCTGCGAAGCGAGCCAGCGTTCGAACGTGCCTTCGGTTTTTGCGGGGTCTTCTTCCTGCGCGACGTGGCCGACACCCGGGAGCATGACCAGCGTGCTGCTGACGATGTCGCGGTGGAACTCCGCCGCATCCGGAGTCGGCGGGATGACGGTATCCCTGGTGCCCCAGAGGATCAGCGTCGGTGCGGTGACTCGTTTGATCGCAGCCGAATCATCGACATTCTGCGCCTGGCGTAGCGTTTCTCCCAGAGCCTTGCGGTTCCCGGCACGCAAGGTGATCTCGTAATTGCGGTCGACCTCCTCGTTGGTCACCTTGGCGGGGTCGCCATAGGTCCCCTCCAGCCCTTTTCGCACTTGCGACTTGGGCAGGATATGTTCGAGCAGCGGGCTCGCCGTCGGGGACATAGCGATCCGCAGCCCCATGGGCAGCGGGGTCGATCGCGGGTATCCCGCCGGCGCTAGCAGAACCAGCTTGCTGACGCGGTCCGGATAGGCGACGGCGAACTCCCAGGCCATGCGGCCACCCGAGGAATTGCCGACGATGATCGCCTTCTTCACGCCGAGCCGGTCGAGCAGCCGCTGCAGGAACGTCGCGTAGTAGCGCATCGAATAGTCGTTGTTCGGATTAGGCCCGGTCAGGCCGAAGCCCGGACGATCGAAGCGGATCACCCGGTGCGTCGCCTTCAGCCGATCGGCCCACCCCTGCCATGTGTAAAGGCTGGAAGCGGTGCCGTGCAGCATCACAATCGGCGTGGCGTCGTCGCGGGGGCCCTCGTCGCGCAGGTGCACCTGCATTCCGTCAATCGTCACGAACTCCGATGGCGGCTTGGCCCAGCGCGCCTTCAGCGTCTCGACCGGTCGGTCGGGCGTCCACGCGAACGCCAGTGCCGTTACCGCTGCTAGTATCAGGACGAGCAGGACGCCTCCGGCGATCTTCAGGGTCATGACCATGACGTTCTTCTCCGACATATTCTTTATGGTCGCTATTTAATGTGGATCGGTCAGTCAATCCGGTCTTCTACATCCACTCCGTTCAATATCCTGATTGACCGATCTGTAAAAGGCGTTATCTGCCGAACCGAACTTGCCGCAACGGAGAAACGCCATGACCCGGCCGGTCGGAATCCATCATATCGCCCTGTCCACCACGAACATGAAGGAGCAACTCGACTTCTTCACACGCGTTCTCGGACTGGAGCTCAAGGCGCTGTTCTGGATGCACGGGGTCAAGGGCGCATGGCACAGCTTCCTCAAGCTGAACGACCGCAGTTTCCTGTCGTTCGTCCACCTTCCCGCGATGACGCAGGTCCAGAGTGAGATCGGCGTGACGCATGCCGGTAACGCCGGCGGCGTGACGGCACCGGGCACGATGCAGCATCTGTCGCTGCGGGTCGACAGCCCGGATGATGTCCTGGCGATGCGCGACCGTGTCCGCTCGCACGGTATCGTGGTGCTGGGGGAACTCGATCACGGAATGTGCCGATCGATCTATTTCGCCGGGCCGGAGAACCTTGTGCTAGAGATTGCCTGCGCGGGTGACCTCGGCGTGGAACCTGAATCCTGGATTGACCCAGAAGTCGTAGCGCAGGCCGGGATTTCGCCAGCAGAACTGGCGCTGATGCTGTCGCCCCCGCCGTTCGTGCGACCGGACACTCCGGTCCCCCAACCGGCGCACGATCCTGCCAAGCCGTTCCTGCACTATCCCAGTAACGCCTACGCACGCATGCTGGCGATGCCGGACGAGGAGTTCACGCGGAGCTGGAGCGTGCCGCAGGCGCCAGTGGGCGTTCCAGCCTGAGTGATGACGGGTCGGCATTGGGGAATGATATGACGATGGATCTGGGCGGTCGCGTGGCGATCGTCACGGGCGCTGGCGGCGGGCTGGGGCGATCCCACGCGCTGGCGCTGGCACGACATGGCGCACGGGTGGTCGTCAACGATGCGGGCGGTGCCCGAGATGGCCGCGACGGTTCGAGCGGGCCGGCCGAAGCGGTCGCGGCGGAGATCCGCGCGGCGGGCGGCGTGGCGCTCGCGAATGTAGCCGACGTGACCGACGCCGAACAGATGGTCGCGATGGTCGCTGCTGCCGAGGCGGAATGGGGCCGTGTCGATATCCTGGTGAACAACGCCGGCATCCTGCGCGATCGGACCTTCGCCAAGATGGACCTCGCGGATTTCCGCGCGGTTATCGAAGTGCATCTGATGGGCACGGTCAACACGACCAAGGCGGTATGGTCTGGCATGTGCGCGCGCCGGCATGGCCGCATCGTGATGACCACGTCATCGTCCGGATTGTACGGCAATTTCGGCCAGTCGAACTACGGTGCCGCCAAGATGGCGCTCGTCGGTCTGATGCGCACGCTAAGCCTGGAGGGCCAGCGTCACGACGTGCGGGTCAATTGCCTCGCGCCGTCCGCCGCGACGCGGATGACCGCCGACATCATGACGCCCGAGACGCTGGAGCGGCTTTCGCCGGACGCGGTGTCGCCGACGGTCGTCGCGCTCGCGGCGGACGATGCGCCGAACGGCGCGATTCTGTGCGCGGGCGCCGGTAGCGTGGAACGCGCGTTCATCACCCTGACCAAGGGATTGCGCGTCGCGCCCGGGCCCGACGCTGCTGGGCAGATCCTGGCTGGCTTCGAGACGCTGTCCGATCGCGTAGGGGAGATGGTCCCGGCCACCGGCTCCGAACAGGCACAGTGGGAATTGGCCGACGCGCGGGAACCTAGCGAGCAGGCGGCGTGACCGGACCACGACCATGAACGCACCGTTCCCCCTTTCGGTCACCGGCGACAAAGACGAAGCCGACCAGACGATCGCATTGTTTCGTGACGCGGTCGCGCGCTTCCTCGATCGGCACGCGACCGAACAGGACCTAGAGCGCTGGCGCGAGGCCGGAATGGTCGATCGCAGCTTCTGGCGGCTGGCCGGCGAGGCCGGGCTGCTTGCGCCCTCGGCCCCGGAGGACTGCGGCGGCGCGGGTGTCGATTTCCGCTTCGAACTGGTGGTGATCGAGGAACTTGGGCGGCGCGGCCTCGAAGGTTTCGGAGCGGCGGTGCACAGCGGGATCGTCGCGCCGTACCTGACGCACTTCGCGACCCCGGCGCAGCGGAAGGAATGGCTGCCCAAGGTCGTATCGGGCGATCTGGTGTTGGCGGTCGCGATGACCGAGCCAGGCGCCGGCTCCGACCTCAAGGGCATCCGCACGCGGGCGCGACGCGATGGCGATGACTATGTGCTGAGCGGGCAGAAGACGTTCATCTCGAACGGCCAGACGGCGGACCTGATCGTCGTGGCCTGCAAGACCGAAGGCGACGCGATTTCGCTGCTCGCGGTAGAAACCGCCGACGCGGCCGGCTTCACGCGCGGCCGCAACCTCGCCAAGATCGGGCGCGAGGCGCAGGACACGTCGGAGCTGTTCTTCGAGGATGTCCGCGTGCCCGCTGCCAACCTGCTTGGCGGGGTGGAAGGGCAGGGCTTCGCGCAGATGGTCGCGCTGCTGCCACAGGAGCGGCTGGTCATTGCCGCGATGGCGCAGGCGATGATGGAACGCGCGCTGGCGCTGACGGTCGCTTACACCAAGGACCGGCACGCGTTCAGCCAGCCGCTGTTCGCGTTCCAGAATACCAAGTTCAAGTTGGCCGAGGCGCGGACGCAGATCGCCGCGGGACGCGCCTTCCTGGATGCGTGCGTCGCGCAGCACCTCGCGGGGAAACTCGACGGCACGATGGCGGCGATGGTCAAATTGTGGGTCACCGAAACGCAGTGGAAGGTCATCGACGACTGCCTCCAGCTGTTCGGCGGCTTTGGCTATATGGACGAATATCCGATCTCGCGGCTGTTCCGCGATGCGCGGATCGACCGCATCCATGGCGGCGCGTCGGAGATCATGAAGACGATCATCGCCCGATCGCTTTGAGTCCGCCGGTCGGCGACAGCAGGAGTTTCCATGCCCGACTTTACCATGACGGTCGATGCCGAAGGCGTCGCGATCGTGCGGTTCGATGCGGTCGGCCGGACGATGAACACGTTGACCGCCGAAGCATGGGATGATCTCGAGGCGCTGGTTTCGCAAATCGCCACCGATCGGGCGATCCGTGGCGCGGTCATCGTCTCGGGCAAGGACAATGGTTTCTGCGCCGGCGCCGATCTCGGCGAGATGATGGACTATGCCGGGATACCCTCGGCCAGCGCGGCGGCGCGCCAAGCGGCGCACGACGACCTGTTCCGCGCCAACTGGGTCGCGCGTGCTATCGAGACATCCGGCAAGCCGTTCGCCGCGGCGATCGGCGGACTGGCGCTTGGCGGCGGACTCGAGCTCGCGCTGGCGTGCCACTACCGCGTGGCCGTCGACGATCCGGCGCTGCGTCTCGGTTTGCCGGAAGCGACGATC
>CAHJXF010000154.1 GCA_903644065.1 Betaproteobacteria bacterium | reverse complement strand
TCGCTCGCGGCCGGCTCGACGGGAGCCGCCACGCGATACGGCGCGTTCGGGTCCGGCAGGTTGCGACGCGCCGGGATGGTCACGCGCAGGCGCTCGCGGTCGAGCGTGGGTCGGGCGGGTACGTCGCGGGCCGGGTTGTAGAACGCGTGGAACTGGTCGACCAGCTTCACGTAGGCCTGCGTCTCGGGATACGGCGGGATCGCGTTGTGATAGCGGATGACCGTGTTCTCGCCGGCGTTGTAGGCGGCGAGCGCGAGGTCCGGGCGCGCGGTGAACATCCTCCGCAAGTCCGCCAGGTAGCGCGTGCCGACCTCGAGGTTCAACGTCGGGTCGGCGAGCTTCGCGTCGATGCTCCTGCGCGCATCGGCGCGAACGCCGTAGCGTTCGCCGGTCGACGGCAGCACCTGCATCAGGCCGACCGCACCCTTGTCGGACACCGCACCGGCCTCGAAGCCCGACTCGACCGCGATCACGGCCTTGACCAGCTGCGGATCGAGGCCGTGCCGCGTCGCGGCGGCGCGGATGAGCGGTTCGTAGCGCGCGACGTTGGGCTGGTCGACGAGGCGCCGGAACAGTCGCGTCTTCATCAACGTGGCGTCGGGGACGCCGGTCGCGGCCGGCTCGTCGACGCGCAAATCGACGCCCGGTGCCCGCTCGCCGCGTTTCAGGAACAGCGTGTACTGCGCGTCGATCCGCTCGGTCGCGAGATGCGTGACGCCGGCCGCGTCGATATAGCCGTAGATGTCGGCCCGGGCGGGCGCCGACAGGAGCGAGGTGGCCGACGCCAGCACGCACCAGAGCAGTCGCAGACTCGCGAGCGGGCGGCAGGCTCGATGCCTTGGCTTCGCGTCGTCTGCCCCGACGCCGGCTGCCAAGGCGCGTGGCCCGGGTGACATCGTCCTAAGCAACGGCTTCGTCGACGAACGCACGGATCGCGGCCAGTGCCGGCTCGGGTCGGTCGCGCCACACGCCGTGGCCGCAGCCGTCCATGCAGACGAAGCGCTGCGACGCGGGCGTCGCGGAGCCGGTCAGGCAGGCCGCCAGCTCGTCGGACAACTCCCACGGGATCACCGGGTCCTCGCGGCCGGCGAGGACCAGCGTGGGACAGGTGATCGCGGTCAGCGACGCGCGCAGGTCCATGCACTGGAAGAAGCCCGACGGCGCGAGGAAGTGGCGCATCACGTCTTCCTTGTTCAACACCATCGCACGGGCATCGGCGCTGCCGCTCGTCGCGGCGTAGAGCGGCAGGCAGGTCCTGCGGTACGCGACGACGTCGTCGTGGTCCATGCGGCCCCAGAAGCGCCGGGCGACCTGCTCGGCCTCGTCGCCGCCGCGCGCGGCGAAGCGCCGCATCGACGCCTCGAAGTCCCAGCGCGCGCCGATCGACGAGAGGATCAGCGCGCCCGCGTGGTCCGGGTACTTCGCGCCGTACGCCTCGGTGACCGTGCCGCCGAACGACTGCCCGAGCACCACCGGCCGGACGATGCCGAGCGCGTCGCAGAACGCCTTCACGTCGTCGGCCCACTGGTCGAGCGTCCAGTGCGACGGATCGCTCTGGTCCGACCGGCCGTTGCCGCGATGGTCGATCCACACCAACTGGTACCTGTCCGCGAGCGGCAGCAGCGGCGCCTTCACCGCGCTGTGGTCGGAGCCGGGGCCGCCGTGCAGCAACAGCAGCGTCGGCACCTCGGCGAGCACGCCGTCGCGCGGACGCAGGCCGGGACCGGCGACGTCGAAAAAGAGACGGGTGTCGTTGACGTTAATGAACACGGGATCGATCGCTACGGCCGGCGGCGCGACGGGCCGCGCCGTGGCGGACGACGCTCACGACGAGCCTCTCGTCGCGGCTCGATTCGATGCGTCGATGATCTCGCACGGCGACGAGCCCTTCACACATCCGCTTCGACCTCGTTGCCGTGCTCCTCGAGCCAGCTCTTTCGCGCAGCGGACTCGCCCTTGCCCATCAGCATGTTCATGCGCGACGTCGTGGCCGGCAGGTCGAGCGCGCCCAGCGTGACCTGCGACAGCCGTCGGGTGTCGGGGTTCATCGTGGTCTCCCACAGCTGCTCGGCGCTCATCTCGCCCAGGCCCTTGAAGCGCGAGATCGACCACGACTTGGCGGCCGCGCCCTCCTTCGCCAGGCGGTCCTCGATCGCCTCGAGCTCGCCGTCGTCGAGCGCGTACAGCTTCTGCGCCGGCCGCCCGGTCTTGCCCACCCGGCGCGCCGGCACGTCGACGCGGTACAGCGGCGGGCGGGCCACGTACAGGTGGCCCTGCTCGATCAACTGCGGGAAGTGGCGAAAGAACAGCGTCAACAGCAGCACCTGGATGTGCGAACCGTCGACGTCCGCGTCCGACAGGATGCACACCTTGCCGTAGCGCAGCGGCGCCAGGTCGACCGCGACGTCCCGTCCGTGCGGATCGATGCCGATCGCCACCGCGATGTCGTGGATCTCGTTGTTCGCGAACAGCCGGTCGCGCTCGGTCTCCCATGCGTTCAGCACCTTGCCGCGCAGCGGCAGGATGGCCTGGAAGACCTTGTCGCGTCCCATCTTGGCCGAGCCGCCGGCCGAGTCGCCCTCCACCAGGAAGACTTCGTTCCTCGCCAGGTCGGTCGACTCGCAGTCGGTCAGCTTGCCGGGCAGCACCGCCACGCCCGAGCCCTTCTTCTTCTCGACCTTCTGCGCCGAGCGCTGGCGGCTCTGCGCCTGGCGGATCACCAGGTCCGCCAGCTTCCGCCCCTGCTCGACGTGCTGGTTCAGCCACAGCTCGAGACCGGGCCGCGCGTACCCCGACACGAGGCGCAGCGCGTCGCGACTGTTGAGCTTCTCCTTGATCTGGCCCTGGAACTGCGGGTCGAGCACCTTCGCCGACAGGACGAACGAGACGCGCGCGAACACGTCCTCGGGCAGCAGGCGCACGCCCTTCGGCAGCAACCCGTGCAGGTCGACGAAACCCTTGACCGCGTCGAACAGTCCTTCGCGCAGGCCCGCCTCGTGGGTGCCGCCAGCGGGCGTGGGGATCAGGTTCACGTACGACTCGCGCAGCAGCGGGCCCTCCTCGGTCCAGGCCACCACCCAGTCGGCGCCCTCGCCTTTTGCATACTGGTCCGCGCCGGTCGAATGACGCCCGCCTTCGTAGAGCGGGATGAGCGGGTCGCTACCGTTCGACTGCGCGAGCGCGTCGACCAGGTAGCCGCGCAGGCCCTGCTCGTAGCGCCACGTCTCGACCTTCGGCTCGCGGCCCCGGGCATCGGTCAGCGTGACCACGACCCCCGGCAACAACACCGCCTTGCTGCGCAACAGGCGTTGCAGGTCGGCGAACGGGATGACGTCGCTGTCGAAGTACTTCGGCTCGGGCATCAGCACGACGCGGGTGCCGGTCGCGCGCACGCCGCGGTCGTCGGCCCTCGCCAGCAGTCGCGACGCCAGCGGGGCCACCACGTCGCCGTGCGCGAAGCCGATGACGTGGACGCCGCCGTCGCGATGCACCGTGACCTCGAGCGACTGCGACAGCGCGTTGGTCACCGACACGCCCACGCCGTGCAGGCCGCCCGAGAAGGCGTACGCGCCGCCGCTGCCCTTGTCGAACTTGCCGCCGGCGTGCAGCCGCGTGAACACGATCTCGACCACCGGCACGCCTTCTTCGGGATGCAGGCCGACCGGGATACCGCGACCGTCGTCCTCGACCTCGACGCGGCCGTCGGCCCGCATCGTCACCGCGATGCGGCCGGCGAATCCGCCCAGCGCCTCGTCGGCCGCGTTGTCGATCACCTCCTGCACGATGTGCAGCGGATGCTCGGTGCGCGTGTACATGCCGGGCCGCTGCCTGACCGGCTCCAGGCCCTTCAGAACCCGGATGGAGGCTTCCGAGTAGGCGGCTGGTGCGCCGCTCGCGGGCTTCTTCATTTCGTCACTCCGTTACAACCGCTCGGACACGCATCCGCCATCTGTAGGACTTATCCCCATTTTCTGTGGAAAAACCCTCCTCCGAATGGCGCAGAGCCTTGATGGGCGGGGCTTCGCTGGGCGTGGTCAAAAATGAGGCAGTGCCGCGTGGATCCTGCGTCGTCACCCCTGCGTCGCGAGTTGCTCGAGCGCTTCCCAGCGCGTCATCGCGGTCGCGAGCGCGCTCGCGACTTCGGTCGCCCGCTTCTGCAAAGCGGTCGCCGCCGCCCGGTCGGTGCGGAACAACGCGCCGTCGGCGAGGCGCGCGACGAGACCGGCCTGCTCGGCTTCGAGCGTCTCGATGGTCGCCGGCAGGGCGGCCAGCTCGCGCTGCTGCTTGTGGTTGAGGCTGGTCCGCGACGACGGGGTGGTGGCCTCGGCTGAGCGGGCCGGCACCGCGGCGAGCTTGACGGCCGGCGTCGAACTGGCCCTGGCGCGCGCCGCCTCGGTATCCGCATAGCCGCCCACGTACTCGCGCCAGCGGCCGTCGCCCTCGTAGGCGATGGTCTGCGTGACGACGTTGTCCAGGAACGCGCGATCGTGACTGACCAGGAAGATCGTGCCCGGGTAGTCGATCAACAACGATTCGAGGAGCTCCAGCGTGTCGACGTCGAGGTCGTTGGTGGGCTCGTCGAGCACCAGCAGGTTGGCCGGCCGCGCGAACAGACGGGCCAGCAACAGCCGGTTGCGCTCGCCGCCCGACAGGCTCTTGACCGGCGAGCGCGCGCGCTCGGGCGCGAAGAGGAAGTCGCCGAGGTAGCTCATCACGTGCTTGCGCTGCACGTTGGCCGGATTGCCCGAGCCGTCGCCGATCTCGATCCACTCGGACCCGGGACTGATGGTCTCGAGCAGCGTCTTCTCCGGGTCGAGCGCCGCACGCGTCTGGTCGAAGTACGCGACCGACATCTGCGTGCCGCGCCGCACCTTGCCGGCGTCGGGCTCGATCTCGCCCAGGATCAGCTTCAACATCGTCGTCTTGCCGGCACCGTTGCGACCGATCAGGCCGACGCGGTCGCCGCGCATGATGGTCGCCGAGAAATCGCGGATCACGACGCGGCGGTCGGTGCCCGCGTCCGCGTCCGCCGCGAACGACTTCGTCACCCCTTCGAGCTCGGCCACGAGCTTGCCCGACCGGTTGCCGATGTCGACCGCGAGCTGCACGTCCCTGGATCGCTCGCGGCGCGCCGCGCGATCGACGCGCAACTGCTCGAGCCGCCGCACCCGGCCCTCGTTGCGCGTGCGCCGGGCCTTGATGCCTTCGCGGATCCACGCTTCTTCCTGCGCGAGTCGCTTGTCGAACTTGGCGTTCTCCACGCGCTCGACCTCGAGCTCCTCGGCTTTCCGGACGCGATACGCGGCATAGCTGCCGGGATAGCTCGCGAGGTTGCCGCGATCGAGCTCGACGATGCGCGTCGTGACGGCATCGAGGAACGAGCGGTCGTGCGTGATGAAGATCACGCTGCCGGCGAACTCGCGCAGCAGCTCCTCGAGCCAGCCGATGGTCTCGATGTCGAGATGGTTGGTGGGCTCGTCGAGCAGCAGCAGGTCGGGGTCGGTGACCATCGCCCGGGCCAGCGCCACGCGCTTGGCTTGGCCGCCGGACAGGCTGTCGACCCGCGCGTCGCCGTCGAGGTCGAAGTGGTTCATCACGCGCTCGAGGCGATGGGCCGCGCCCCAGCCGTTGTCGGCGTCGAGCGCGGCCTGCAGGTCCGCGAGCTCGTTCATCGCCTCGTCTGAGTGGTCGGTCGCGACACGCGTCGCCGCGCGCTCGTACGCGACCACGTGGGCCGCGGCGGGCAAGCCGCTCGTCACCGTCTCGAGCACGGTCGATCCGCCGGGCAGGCGCGGCTCCTGCTCGACCAGCGCGGTCGTGACGCCGGACGCGCGCGTGATGCCGCCGTCGTCGGGCTTCTGCGTCCCGGAGATCAACGACAGCAGCGACGACTTGCCGGCGCCGTTGCGGCCGATCAGGCCGATGCGTTCACCGCGCTCGACGTGCAGCGAGACCCGGTCGAGCAATGCGACGTGACCGAACGCGAGTTCGATGTTCTGGAGCGACAGCAGGGACATGACGACGGGACGGAAGGGTCGAAGGACCGGGCATCGCGTGCGGCGCAGCGCGGATGCGGGCGACCGGAAGCGGCGGTCGCCGGACGAAGACGCGCAGTCTAACGGAGTCGCCGGTCGCCCGGGACCGACGAGCCGATGCCGGCGCAGCGGCGACGGCGGCGAACCGCCCGGCTGCTCAGGCGGTCGCGACCTGCAGGATCAGCTTGCCGAAATTCTCGCCGCGGAACAGGCGCAACAAGGTCTCGGGGAACGTCTCGAGCCCGGTCACCACGTCTTCCCGACTCTGCAGGCGGCCGTCCTTCAGGTAACCGGCCATCTCGGCGATCGCCAGAGAGAAGCGCTCCGCATAGTCGAACACCACGATGCCCTCCATCCGCGCCCGGTTGACCAGCAGGGACAGGTAGTTGGCCGGGCCCTTGACCGCGCCGGTGTTGTTGTACTGGCTGATGGCGCCGCAGATGACGATGCGGGCCTTGCGGTTGATACGCGTGAGCACGGTGTCGAGGATGTCGCCGCCGACGTTGTCGAAGTACACGTCGACGCCCTTCGGACAGTGTTCCTTCAAGCCGGCCTTCACGTCGCCGGCCTTGTAGTCGACGCAGGCGTCGAAGCCCAGTTCGTCGACGACCCATGCGCACTTCTCCGGCCCGCCGGCGATGCCCACGGCGCGGCAGCCGTGGATCTTCGCGAGCTGTCCGACGGTCTGCCCGACGGCGCCCGCCGCGCCCGAGACGACGACCGTCTCGCCCTCCTTCGGCTGGCCCACGTCCATCAGCCCGAAGTAGGCGGTCATGCCGGGCATGCCGAGCACGTTCAACCATTGTTCGACCGTGCCGGCACGCAGGTCGATCTTCGACACGTCGCCGCGCGCGACCTGCTTGTCGCCCACCGACCAGTATTGCTGCACGCCCGGCGCGCCGGTGACGCGGTCACCTTCTGCGAAGGACGGGTTCTTCGACTGGACGACGACGCCGACACCGCCCGCCCGCATCACCTCGCCGATCTCGACCGGGGCGATGTAGCTCTTGCCTTCGTTCATCCATCCGCGCATCGCGGGATCGAGCGACAGCGACAGCGTCCTGACGAGCAGGCCGCCTTCGTCCGGCTCGACGACCGGCGCCGTGGTGAACGACCAGTCCTCGCGTTTCGGCAGGCCGTTCGGCCGTGCCGCCAGACGCACCTGGTGGTTCACGAGTTGCGACAGATCGTCCATGATGGCTCCTGTGGATTCGCGCGGCCGACGCCGCCGAGCGGGCGCGCATGATACGACGCCCCTCGCGGGATCCGGCGTTCGCGCAATATCCGACAGTCGTTTGGCAGGCCGTCTCACCGGCTCGCGCGGGCGCGCCGCTTAACTTGAGGCCCGATGATTCGTGGCGTGGCAGACCGTCGGCGTCTGGTCCCTCCGCCGGGAATCGAACCTGGATTTGCCGCTTAGGAGGCGGCCGTTCTATCCATTGAACTACAGAGAGAGCGCGCAATTATAGCGACGGGTGCCCGATCCGGGACCGAGTCGCATCGAGACGGGCGCACCGGTGGCGTCGCCTTCGCAACGTCGCTCGCTTCGATTTTTCGTTCGCTTCTTCCGTCGTTCGTTCGCCCGTTCTTGCGCGCTGCTTCGCGCGCTCTGTCGCCCGTTCTTTCGCCCGTTCCTTCGTATCCGTCAGGAGCATTCATGACCAGCATCATCGCGGGACGTTTCCAGACTTCCGAGCAGGCCGACCACGCGGTCGCGTCGCTCGCAGCCCACGCCGTCGCGCGCGACCGCATCAGCGTGTTCTTCGTCACCCCGCCGGGGCAACACGACGCCACGCCCGTCGGCGGCGACGACCACGCGTCGCCCGGCCTCGAGCAGGTCCCGCGCGGCGCCGGCAGCGGTGCCGCGATCGG
>CAHJXF010000153.1 GCA_903644065.1 Betaproteobacteria bacterium | reverse complement strand
CCGCCACCTGCGCGGCGCCGGCGGCCAGCGCGGTCGTCGCGCTCTCGACGGCGCGCAGGTGCGGCTGCAGGCGATTGACCAGCACGAGGAACGCGGCGAGCTGCGGCAGCGAGACGCCGGCGTGCGCGGCGACGATCAGGATGCCGAGGAACAGGCAGACGTGCAGCACCTCGAGCGTCGGCCAGATGGCGGTCGACAGTCGGCTCGCCTTGAACATCACGCGACGCACGGCATCCGACGCCGCCTCGAAGCGCCGCAATTCGTCGTCCTGGCGAGCGAAGAGCCGGACGACGCGCGCCTCCTGGATGCCGGCCATCATCCGGTCGTGCAGCACGCTGTTGCCGGACGTGACGCGTTCGCCCAGCCGCTCGAGCGGCTTCAGGAACCGCGCTTGCACGAGGCGGAGCGCCAGCACGCCGACGCCCATCACCAGCGTCAGGCGCCAATCCACGACGGCCAGCATGACGCCGAACACGCTCGCCACGGCGATGCTCTCGACCCGCGAGAACCCGGCTCGCACCGCGTCCGACGCGTGCCACGACTCGGTGGCGATGATGTTGAAGAGCCGCGCGGGGGCGTGGTCCAGATGGAAGACGAACGGCACGGTAAGCAACCGGTCGGCGAGCGCGCGCCGGATGTCGTGTCCCAGGCGCCCGTCCACGTCCGCGACGAGGATCCGCGAACCCGTCTGGAGGAGGTTCTTGAGGACGATGCAGGCCAGCATCGCCGCGCCGATCGCGAGCAACCGGTCCTCGCCTGCGAGACCTTCGGCGAACCGATCGAGCAGCCGGACGACGCCGCCGCCGCCCGGTGTCTGCGCCGAGCCCAGCAGGGTTCCGAGCAGCGGTACCAGGAGGCCGATGCCCGCCCCTTCCATGCCGCCGCTCAGGATGCCGAGCACGGCGACGACCGGGACCGTCGCCGTATAGCGACGGGCGATCCGGATGAGCAAAGGCTGACGCGAGAAGGCTCGTAGTGACATGGTTGACAACGGATCAATGGTGAATCGCCGACCTCGCATCATCGCAGCAGCAAGGCAGGACCGCCGACGCCCCGGTGCCGCGTGGTGACGGCGTCGCTGCCCGCGCACGGGCCGCGCGATTTCGTGACGGTGGTGATCAACTGCTTCGACGACCTCCGCTTCCTGCCGGACGCCATCGCCAGCGCGCTCACGCAGACCGTGCCGGCAGCCGACGTCGTCGTGGTCGACGACGGATCACGCGACGACCCGGCGCCGATCGTCGCCCGGTACCCGGGCGTCCGGCTGATCCGCCAGCGCAATGCCGGGCTCGCGGCCGCGCGGAACACCGGTCTCGCCGCGGCGACCACGCCGTACATCGCGTTCCTCGATGCCGACGACCGCCTGCTTCCGGATGCGCTCGGGTCGGGACTCGACTGCTTCGCCGCGACCCCCGAGGCCGGACTGGTGTACGGCGCCCATCGCAAGACGGATGCCGGCGGAAGCGTCATCAGCGGCGACATCTTCCATCCGATCCGCGGCACGGCCTACGAGGAGATGCTCCGCGGCAACTGCATCGGCATGCACGCCACCGTGCTCCATCGCGCCGCGACGCTGCGACGATTCGGCGGCTTCGACGAACGCCTGCGCCTTTGCGAGGACTACGACCTCTATCTGCGCATCGCCGAACATTTCGAGTTCGGCAGCCACCGGCAGGTCGTCGCGGAATATCGACGGCACGACCGCAACGTGTCGAACCGTTTCGCGTCGATGCGCGAGGCCGCGTTGTCGGTCCATCGGCGACATCGACCGGCCGAAGGCACGCCGCTGTACGCCGCCTGGTGCGCAGGGCGTGACGGATGGATTGGCTACTATCGCGACGAGATGCAGCGAACCCGGAGCCGCCCGCGAAAGGCGCTCTCGTCATTGAAGAGGCGCGCGATGACCCTGCCCGGCTCGACCGGCAACGCGTTGCTCGGCGGTCTGGTCCGCCTGGCGTCCGCCCTGCGTTCGCGTCGCACGCACTGGCCGCCGCGGATCGGCGGCGTCGACCTGGGCGACCTCGCGACGACCCGTCCGGTCAGCCTGGACTTCGGGTTCGATCGCGGCCTGCCGATCGACCGACACTACATCGAGAGCTTCCTCGAGCGGCATCGCGACGACCTGCGCGGCGCGGCCCTCGAGGTCGGCGACGACAGCTACTGCCGTCGTTTCGGCGGCGAGCGCATCGCGCGCCAGGACATCCTCCACGTCCATGCCGGGAACCCGCTCGCGACGATGGTCGGCGAGCTGAGCGACGCCACGGTCGTGCCCGACGGGCGCTTCGATTGCATCGTCCTGACGCAGACGCTGCACCTGATCTTCGACTTCCAGCGGGCGGTCGAGCGCCTCCACGCGGCGCTGAAGCCGGGTGGCGTGCTGTTGCTGACGGTGCCCGGCATTACGCCGGTGGACCGCGGCGAGTGGCACGCGACCTGGTACTGGTCGTTCACCGAAGCGTCGATCCGTCGTCTGTTCGGCGCGGTCTTCGGCGAAGCGGCGGTGACCGTCGTGTCGCACGGCAACGTCTACGCCGCGGTGACCTACCTGCACGGTCTGGCCAGCGCCGAGGTCGACCGGTCGAAGCTCGCCGTGCACGATGCGGCGTACCCCGTCATCGTCGCCGTCCGTGCCCGAAAGGCGGACTGAATGCTGGAACGACTCCAGCGTGTCGCACGACGCGGTCGACGCCGCCTCGCCGGTCCGCGCCCGTTGATCCTGATGTACCACCGGGTCGCCGAGCCGCTGCACGATCCGTGGGGCCTGGCGGTCTCGCCGGCCCGCTTCGCCTCGCAGCTCACGCATCTCGCGCGGCACCGGATCCCGATGCGGATGGACGACTTCGCGGCTGCTTCGCGGGACGGCTCGTTGCCGCGCGCGGCCGTCGCGATCACCTTCGACGACGGCTACCTCGACAACTTCGTCCACGCGGCGCCGCGACTGGTCGACCGGGCGTTGCCGGCGACGCTGTTCGTCACGACCGGCCGCATCGGCGACGAACGCGGCTACTGGTGGGACGAACTCGCGCGGCTCGTCCTCGCGGATCCGCGCCCGAGCGATGCGTCGGCGACCATCGGGACCGTCTCGCTGCCGCTCCTGTGGGGCGCCGATGGCGTCGATCCTGCATGGCGCGCCGACCGCCCCGCGACGACCGATCGACAGCGGACCTACCTCGCGACGTGGTCGGCGCTGCGCGGCTTGTCCGAGGCGGATCGCCAGGTCGCCCTGCAGGCGCTCCGCGAGACGCTCGGCGCGGTCGATGCGGACGACGATCGGCCGATGACGGCGTCCGAGCTCGCGCGGCTCGCGGCGGGCGGTGCATTCGAACTCGCGGCCCACAGCGTCCATCATCCCGCGCTGACGCTGCTCGACAGCGGCGAGCGCCGCTGGGAGATGCGCGAGAGCCGGCGCGCCTGCGAAGCGATCGTCGGCAGGCCGGTGCACGGCTTCGCCTACCCGTACGGCGACCTCGACGAGGCGGTGTGCGCCGACGTGATTGCGTCCGGCTTCGCCTGGGCCTTCACGACCGTCGGCGCGACGGTCGCAGCCGACGCGGACCGCTACCGCCTGCCGCGCATCGCGGTGGGCGACTGGGACGTCGAGCGGTTCGCCGCCGCGCTGCGCTCGGCCTGACCGGTCCGCCGCGACGCAGGGTCGGTCGAGGTCCGGCGTCCTTTATTCCTCATCGACCCGGCGCCCGTCCGCACACCACGTATATCCTCGCTGCCCGAACCCCTGCCGTTCCGTCCCCGAAGCGATTCCCGAACCCTCCGCGGTCCATGAGCAACGAGAGCAGGCTGTCCGGCAAGCAGATCGTGAGCATCCTGTTCACGTGCCTGATCCTCGTCGGCGCGTTCGCGGTGCTGAGGCCGTTCCTGCTCGCGATCATCTGGGCCGCCATCATCGCGATCGCCTCGTGGCCGCTGTATTTGCGCATCGAACTTCGTTGCGGGGGTCGCCGCGGGCTCGCCTCGCTCCTGACGACGGCGCTGATCTGCCTGTTGCTGGTCGGGCCGATGGTGCTGCTGATCGTGTTCGTCACCCACGACGTCGCGTCGGTCGCCGGTTACCTGGTGAAGATCGACGCGAACGGATCGCCGGCACCCGATTGGCTCGGCCGCACGCCGTGGTTGGGCGACTACCTGCTCGAGCGCTGGAACCTCTACCTCGCCGAGCCCAACCAGTTGTCGACGATGATCCGCACCACGCTGGCGACGAAGGTCGACGTGCTGCGCACCGCCGCGCAATTCTTCCTGATCGGCCTGACCGGTCGCGTGGTGACGCTGATCTTCGCGCTGTGGCTCCTGTTCTTCTTCTATCGCGACGGACCGCACCTGATCGAGCGCATCGGCACGATGGGCAATCGCTGGCTCGGCAAGCGCTGGAGCGAGTACGTGATCCACGTGCCGAACGCGCTGCGTGCCGCCGTCAACGGCCTGGTGATCGTGGGCTTCTTCGAGGCGATCATCCTGAGCTCGCTGCTGTACCTGGCCGGCGTGCCGTCGGCCGTGCTGCTCGGCACCGTGCTCGCCATCCTGGCCTTCGTGCCGGGCGCGGCGCCGCTGCTGCTCGCCATCATCGGCGTCGGCCTCGCGACCAGCGGATCGACGATCACCGGCGTCGTCGTCTTCGTGGCCGGCCTCGTGATCGTGCTGGCGGTCGACTACACGGTGCGGCCGCTGCTCATCAAGGGCGGCACCAGCCTGCCGTTCCTCGCCATCCTCTTCGGCATCTTCGGCGGCGTGTTGTCGATGGGCGTGGTCGGCCTCGTCATCGGGCCGGTGATCCTGGTGCTGTTGATGGTGTTCTTTCGCGAGGCGACGACCGACGAGGTGGAGTCGCTGCCGGTGATCCCGCCCGCGGTCCTCGCGCGCGAGGCCGATCCGCACGGGACGCGCTGACGCATCGCGACGGTCAGGCCGCGACGGGCGCCGGGTGACGGCCCGTGCGCCGCGCGGCGTTTGCATCGCGCGCCGGCGACGATCCGAAGAAGCGTCCGTATTCGCGCGTGAAGTGCGGCACGCTCTCGTAGCCGACCGCGAACGCCGCGCCGCTCGCGGTGCGGCCTTCGGCGAGCATCAGGCGTCTCGCCTCGATCAGCCGCAGCTGCTTTTGGAACTGCAACGGCGACAGCGACGTCGCCGCGCGAAAGTGCGGATGGAACGACGAGACGCTCATGCCCGCCACCGCGGCCAGCCGGTCGACCGGCAGTGGAAGCGCGAAGTCGCTGCGCAGCAGCGCGACGGCCCGGGCGATCCCTTTCGTATGGCTCTCCGGCCAGCCGAGCCGCCGGATCGCGGCGCCGTGCCGCCCGGCCAGCAGCCAGTAGTGCAGCTCGCGGAGGATCGGCGCCTGCAGCAGCGGCAGCGCCGCCGGACGATCGACGAGGCGCATCAGTCGCAGCGCCGCGTCGGCGACCTCGACGTCGGTCGGCTCGACCCGCACCGGCGACGCGTCGATCGGCGCGACGACCTCCATCTGGGACGCGAGCTCGGTGATCACGCCGAGGTCGAGCTCCTGGATCAATGCCAGGTACGGCGCGCCGTCGCTCGCCTGGGTGATCTGGTTGACGGTCGGCACGTCGGCGGTGACGAGCAACGTATCGCCCGCACCGAAGTCCAGGGTCCGCTTGCCGGCGGCGACCCGCTTCTCCCCCTGCAGCACCAGGCAGACGAGCGGACGGGCGATCGCATGGACCAGACCGCTCGGCGCGGTCGCCCGCACGACGTCGAGCCCGGGCAGCGGCGTCGGGACGATGGCGGACGGCGCGTGGGGTCCGTCTTGGCGCTCGGCGTGTCGCCTGACGAGTTCGAGCAGTGCGGTCATCCGGCCAGCCTAGCGCGTCGCCGGCGAGCGCGTCGTTCCGTCGTCGGATCGGGCAAGGATCTTCGACATCGGGGCAACGCACCGGACCGACGGCGCAGAGATACTCGGTCGCCGATCCACGGAGCCGAAATGAACAAGATCACCATCGTCACCGGCGGCAGCCGCGGCCTCGGCCGCAGCACCGCCGAGAGCATCGCCCGAAGCGGCGGCGATGTCGTCGTCACCTATCGCAGCCGGTTCGACGAAGCGGACCGCGTCGTCGCCGCCATCCGGGCGGCGGGTCGACGAGCCGTCGCGATGCCGCTCGATACCGGCGACATCCGGTCGTTCGCACCGTTCGCCGAGCGACTGCGGGAAACGTTGCGCTCGACCTGGTCGCGCGACACGTTCGACCACCTCGTCAACAACGCCGGCCATGGCGACTACGCGCTGGTCGCGGACACCACCGAAGCCCAGTTCGACCGCCTGGTGGACGTCCACTTCAAGGGCGTCTACTTCCTGACGCAGACACTGCTGCCGCTGATCGCGGACGGCGGTCGCATCGTCAACCTGTCGTCGGGCCTCACCCGCAGCTCGTTTCCGGGATATGCCGCGTACGCGGCGGTCAAGGGTGCGGTGGAGGTCCTCACGCGCTACCTGGCCAAGGAACTCGGCGCGCGCGGCATCGCCGTCAACACGGTGGCGCCCGGCGCGATCGAGACCGACTTCGGCGGCGGCACGGTGCGCGACGACGCGGACGTCAACCGGCTCTTCGCGCAGATAACCGCGCTCGGCCGCGTCGGCCTGCCGGACGACATCGGTCCGATGATCGCGTCGCTGCTGTCCGACGGGAACCGCTGGGTCAACGCGCAGCGCATCGAAGTCTCCGGCGGCCAGGGTATCTGACCGGTCGACGCGTGCGGCCGACGCCGCCGTGCCACGCAATGCGGCGTCGGCCGTCGCGCGATCAGCCGGGGATGGCGGATGCGTTCGCGGCGACCGGCTTTCCGTCGGACGGCGCCGGCTTCAGCTGCAGCGACTTGTACTCGAGGAACTCCTCGAAACCGTACACGCCGGCCTCGCGGCCGTTGCCCGACTGCTTGTAGCCGCCGAACGGCGCCCGCGGGTTGTACGGGCCGCCGTTGATGTCGATCTGGCCGGTGCGGATGCGGCGCGCGACCCGGATCGCATGCGCCTCCTCGCCCCAAACGCCACCGCCGAGGCCGTACGGCGTGTCGTTGGCGATGCGCACGGCCTCGGCTTCGTCGACGTACGGCAGGATCGTCAGCACCGGGCCGAAGACTTCCTCCTGCGCGATGGTCGACTTGGAGTCGGTGGTGGCGAACACCGTCGGTCGGACGAACCAGCCGCGCTCCAGCGGCGCGTCGGACCCACCGGTGACGAGCTCGGCGCCCTCCTCCACGGCCTGGTCGATCAGGCCGACGACGCGATCGCGCTGCGTGCGCGACACGAGCGGACCGAGCTTCGCACCGTCGGCCAGCGGATCGCCGACGGTGAAGGTCTCGGCCACCTGCTTCGCGATGCCCTTGGCTTCGTCGAAGCGGGCGGCCGGCACCAGCAGGCGGGTCTGCGCGATGCACGCCTGGCCCGAATTGAGGAAGCAGTTGCCGATCGTGCCCTTGATCGCCTGCGTCAGGTCGGCATCGTCGAGCACCACCGAGGCCGACTTGCCGCCGAGCTCGAGCGACACGCGCTTGATGGTCTGCGACGCGACCTCGCCCACGCGGCGTCCCGCGCGGGTCGAGCCGGTGAACGAGATCATGTCGACCTCGGGATGGGCGACCAGCGCCTCGCCGACCACCGGGCCGTAGCCCGTCACGAGGTTGAAAACGCCCTTCGGCAGGCCGGCCGCGTGAATCGCTTCGGCGAGGATGAATGCGACGGAGGGCGCCACCTCGGACGGCTTCAGGACCACCGTGCAACCCGAGCCGATCGCCGGCGCCACCTTCAGCGTGATCTGGTTGAGCGGGAAGTTCCACGGCGTGATGCAGCCGACCACGCCGATCGCCTCGCGGATGACGAGCGACGAGCCGACCCGCTTCTCGAATTCGAAGCCCTCGGCGACCTTGGCATAGGCGGCCCAGTTGGCGACCGGAC
>CAHJXF010000152.1 GCA_903644065.1 Betaproteobacteria bacterium | reverse complement strand
GCGCTGTACGTGGCGTTGGCGCTGGCCGTCTTCGTCGCGGTCGAGCGGCTGCTGTTCTTCGCCACGACCTCGAGGCGCACCCGCGAACTCGAGGACGCGGTGGAACACGGCACCGCGCCGCCCGCGGCGTTGATCGACGCTGACAACGTCCCGGCACGGGGTGCCAAGCACATGCTCGAGCGCCTGCCGACGGTGAAGTCGCGGCACGATCTCGAGGACCTGTCGGAAGAGGTGTTCATCGATGCGCGCGGCGCGTTCACGCGTCACCTGTGGATCCTCGACACGATCGTCACCGCGTCGCCGCTGCTCGGGCTGCTCGGCACCATCCTCGGGATCATCGACACCTTCACGGCGCTGGCGAAGTCCGGCATCTCGGACCCGTCGGGCGTGTCGGCCGGCATCGGCACCGCGCTGTTCGCGACGGCGCTGGGCATCTCGGTGGCGCTGTTCGGGCTGCTGTTCTTCAACAGCTTCCAGGAGCGCATCGACCGGCTGTCGGACCAGATGAAGGTGCTGATCCTGAGACTGTCCGCGCTGAAGCCGATCGCGTAGTCGCGCAGAGCGCGACGATGCGATCGTCCCGGCGCAGGCCGGGACCCAATGCCGCAGCCAGGGATCTAACGCTACAGCCCGGGACCGCACGCCGCAGGCGGGATCAGTGCCGCAGCCCGGGACCCAATGCCGCAGCCCGGGACCCAACCCCGCCGGCCGGGCGTCTATGCCGCGCGACCGGCGCGTCGTTGCTCAAGCGCGCCTCCCGGGTCAGTCGCCGCCGCCGCGTCCGTAGGCGCCGTGCGCCAGGTTCTCGAACTTCGTGTACTGCCCGAGGAAAGCCAGCTGGATCGCGCCGATGGGCCCGTTGCGCTGCTTGCCGATGATGATCTCGGCCGATCCCTTGTCCGCCGAGTCGGGGTTGTAGACCTCGTCGCGATAGATGAACAGGATCACGTCGGCATCCTGCTCGATCGCGCCCGACTCGCGGAGATCGCTCATCACCGGCCGCTTGTTGGGCCGCGTCTCGAGGCTGCGGTTGAGCTGCGACAGCGCGATCACCGGGCACTGCAATTCCTTCGCCAGCGCCTTCAGCGACCGCGAGATCTCCGAGATCTCGGTCGCCCGGTTCTCGCCGGTCGAGCTCGCCGACATCAGCTGCAGGTAGTCGATGATGATCAGGCCGAGCTTGCCGCACTGCTTCGACAGGCGGCGCGCGCGCGAGCGCAGTTCGAGCGAGTTGAGCGCCGGCGTCTCGTCGATGAACAGCTGCGCGTCCTGCATCTTGGCGATCGCATGAGTCAGCCGCGGCCAGTCGTCGTCGCCGAGCTGGCCGGTGCGGACCTTGTGCTGGTCGAGGCGGCCGACGGAGCCGAGCATGCGCATCGCCAGCTGCGAGCCGCCCATCTCCATCGAGAAGACGGCCACCGGCAGTCCCTGGTCGATCGCGACGTGCTCGCCGATGTTGAGCGCGAACGCGGTCTTGCCCATCGACGGCCGGCCCGCCACGATGATCAGGTCGCCCGGCTGCAGGCCCGACGTCTTGCCGTCGAGGTCGGCGAAGCCGGTCGGCACGCCGGTGATGTCGCTCGGGTTGTCGCGGTGGTAAAGCTCGTCGATGCGCTCGACGACCTTCGCCAGCAGCGGCTGCAACTCCACGAAGCCCTGCGCGCCGCGCGCGCCCTCCTCGGCGATCGAGAAGATCTTGGACTCGGCTTCGTCGAGGATCTGGTCGGTCTCGCGTCCGTTCGGATTGAAGGCCGATTCGGCGATCTCGTCGCTGACGCTGACCAGCCGCCGCATCACCGAGCGACCGCGGACGATCTCGGCGTAGCGCCGGATGTTGGCGGCCGACGGGGTGTTTTGCGCCAGCGCGTTCAGGTACACGAGGCCGCCGACCTCGTCGATCTTGCCCGACGACCGGAGCGCCTCGAACACCGTGATCACGTCCGCGGGCCGTCCCTGATCGATCAGCCGCGCGATGTGCTGGTAGATCAGATGATGGTCGTGACGATAGAAGTCGTCGCCGCGCAGGTGGTCCGAAATCTTGTCCCACGCGGCGTTGTCGAGCAACAGGCCGCCCAGCACCGACTGTTCGGCCTCGATCGAATGCGGCGGCACGCGGAGCGACTCGACCTGCCGGTCGGCCGCACTCTCGGCGGCGCGGTCGGCCCGCAGCGGAATGGGAACGTTCATGTCGTTGCGGCTCGCGGCAGGCCCGCGTCGCGAGAGGATTTGCAGCCGGACACTATAGAACGTCGGCCCGCGTCCGGCTGTGGGCAACGCTGTGCAAAAGCGTGTGGATCTTCGGTGCGATCACGGTGGAAAAACGGACGGTCCCGGCCGTCCGGTCCGGATCCCGTTAGCTTTGCTCGCACAAAAAAAAAGGCCGGGCGAACCCGGCCTCGTGGTCCGGAAGCGAGCCGCTCGTCAGCCGTGCTCGCCGACCACGGACACCGTGATGTCGCTGACCACGTCGGTGTGCAACGCGACCGAGACCGGATGCTCGCCGACGATCTTGAGCGGGCCGTTCGGCAAGCGCACCTGCATCTTCTCGACCTTGAAGCCCTGCTTGCCGAGCGCCTCGGCGATGTCGGCGTTGGTGACCGAGCCGAACAGTCGTCCGTCGACCCCCGACTTGGCCGTGATCGACAGCGAGAGGCCCGACAGCTTCTCGCCGACGCCCTGCGCCGCGGCCAGCTTCTCGGCCGCGGCCTTTTCCAGGTCCGCGCGCTTGGCGGCGAACTCGGCGATGTTGCCTTCGGTGGCGCGACGCGCCATGCGCTGCGGGATCAGGAAGTTGCGCGCGAAGCCGTCCTTGACGCGGACCACGTCGCCGAGGCCGCCCAGGTTGTTGACCTTCTCCAGAAGGATGATCTGCATGATGTCCCCGGTCAGTCGTGAAGGTCGGTGTACGGCAGGAGCGCGAGGAAGCGCGCCCGCATGATGCAGGTGCTCAGCTGGCGCTGGTAGTGCGCCTTGGTCCCGGTCAGGCGCGCCGGCATCATCTTGCCGTTCTCCTGGACGAAGTCCTTCAGCAGTTCGACGTCCTTGTAGTCGATCTGGTCGACCTTGGCCGCGGTGAAGCGGCAGAACCGCTTCCGCTTGAACAGCGGATTCTGCTGCTGGCGTTTCTTCAGGTCCTTGCCCTTGCCCTTGCCTTTGCCGAAGCGACGTGGTGATGGCATTTGAATTCCTCAGTGAACTATTCGAATTGGGTGATGTGGAAGACGGTTCGCTTGCTTCGCCGGCTGCGGTTGGCGAGGAAACCCGTGAAGCGGTAGGTCTCGTCGAGCGCGCTCGCCGCCAGTCGCTGCGCCACGCCCTCGAACGCGATGGCCGGTGCCTCGAGCTCGACCTGCCGCGACTGCCCCGCTTCGCTGATCTCGGAGACGTGAAGCAGGACGCAATCGATCAACGGCATGCCCGACGGCGTGTACCGCATCACGTCGCGCTGGATCAGCGTCGCCGTGAGCTCGAAGCGGTTGATGCGAGCGGGGCCAATGGCCGGGCGAGCGGAACCGACGAGGCGCGCGGACTCGTCGCTCAGGCGGTGGTGGTCTCCGCAGCAGCCGCGACCGGGGCCGGCGCAGCCGCTGCCGGGCGACGATCTTCGCGGCCGCCGCCGTCACGACCGCCGCCGTCGCGCGAACCTTCCTTCGCGCCCTCCTTGGAACCTTCCTTCATCATCGGCGACGGTGCCGTCTCGGCCTTCTTGGTCGTGACGATGAGGTGACGGATCACCGCATCGTTGAACTTGAAGCCGTGCTCCAGTTCTTCGAGCGTGGCGCGGTCGACTTCGATGTTGAGGCAGATGTAGTGCGCCTTCGCGATCTTGTCGATCGGATAGGCGAGCTGGCGTCGGCCCCAATCCTCGACGCGATGGATCTTTCCGCTCTTGCCGGTCACCAACCCCTTGTAGCGCGTGAGCATGGCGGGCACCTGCTCGCTCTGATCGGGATGGATGATCAGCACGATTTCGTAATGACGCATGGACTCTCCTTGTGGACTTGGATGGCCGCCCGCGATGCGTGCGCGGTGCGGCAAGGAAACAAAGCCCGCGACTATAGCGGGCACGAGCCGGCTGCGTCAAGCCCGGGCCGCGCCAGGATGACCGACGAATCAATCGGTTGGACACCGGCGCCCATCCCGATTCAGGCGGCCAGGCGCTCCGCGCGGGCGAACAGTCCTTCGGTGCTGCCAGCGGCCCGCGCGCTGCGCATCATGGCGCTGAGCACGGCCTTCATCGACGCATGGAGGATGTTGGCGTCGATGCCGACGCCGAACACCGGATTGCCGCCGTCGACCCGCACCTCGAGATAGGCAGCGGCTCGCGCCTGGGCGCCGCCGCCCACCGCGTGCTCGTGGTAGTCGAGCACGTCGACCTGTCGACCGGTCGCGGCACGCAATCCGTCGACGAAGGCGTCGAGCGGCCCGATCCCCTGGCCGTCGACCGTCGCACGTCCGTCGCCGTCGACCACGTCCGCTCGCACCGTGACCCGTCCCTGCGCGCCGTCGGCCACGCTCGCGTGCTCGATGCGCGAACCGTCGCCGCCGAGGCCGTACTCGTTCTCGAAGATGTCCCAGATCATCGCGGCCGTCAGTTCCTTGCCGGCGTCGTCCATCACCGCCTGCACGACGCGGCTGAACTCGATCTGCAGGCGCCGCGGCAGCTCGAGGTGATACGCGGTCTCGAGCAGGTACGAGATGCCGCCCTTGCCCGACTGGCTGTTGACGCGGATCACCGCCTCGTAGCTGCGACCCAGGTCGAGCGGGTCGATCGGCAGGTACGGCATGTCCCACGCATCGCCGTCGCGGCGCGCGGCCAGCGCCTTCTTGATCGCGTCCTGGTGCGAGCCGGAGAACGACGTGTAGACCAGGTCGCCGACGTACGGATGACGCGGGTGCACCGGCAACTGGTTGCAGTGCTCGACGACGCGGCGGATCTCGTCGATGTTCGAGAAGTCGAGGCCGGGGGCCACGCCTTGCGTGTAGAGGTTGAGCGCGATGTTGACGAGGTCGACGTTGCCGGTGCGCTCGCCGTTGCCGAACAGGCAGCCTTCGATGCGATCGGCGCCGGCCATCAGCGCGAACTCGCCGGCCGCGGTGCCGGTACCGCGATCGTTGTGCGGATGGACCGACAGCACGATCGCGTCGCGCCGCTCGAGATGGCGATGCATCCACTCGATCATGTCCGCGAAGATGTTCGGCGTGCTGTGCTCGACGGTGGCCGGCAGGTTGACGATCAGCTTGCGGTCCGGAGTCGCGCCCCACGCGTCGGCGACCGCGTCGACGACGCGCTTGCTGAAGGCCAGCTCGGTTCCCGAGAACATCTCGGGCGAGTACTCGAGCGACCACGCGGTGCCGGGCCGCGCGTCGGTCATCGCGCGGATCATCGACGTGTGGGTCGTGGCCAGCTCGACCACGCCGTCCTGGTCGAGGCCGAGCACCACGCGCCGCATGATCGGCGCGGTCGCGTTGTACAGGTGCACGATGGCGCGCGGTATGCCGTCCAGCGAGTCGATGGTCCGCTGGATCAGCGCTTCGCGCGCCTGGGTCAGCACCTGGATCGCCACGTCGTCGGGGATGTGGCCGTGCTCGATCAACAGGCGCACGAAGTCGAAGTCGGCCTGCGACGCGGACGGGAAACCCACCTCGATCTCCTTGAAGCCGATCGCCACCAGCGTCTGGAACATGCGCAGCTTGCGACCCGGGTCCATCGGCTCGATCAGCGCCTGGTTGCCGTCGCGCAGGTCGGTCGACAGCCACGTCGGCGCCCGGGTCAGCAACGCGTCGGGCCAGGTGCGACCGGCGAGCCGGACCGGCGGGAACGCGCGGTATTTCGTGGCGGGGTTCGTCAACATGATCTTTCCTTTCGATCGATGGTCCGCTCGAGGCGGCGCGTGCGGCGTGCGTGGAGCACCAAGCAAAACGGCCCGATGCGAGGAGCAGTCGGGCCGAGCGGTGAAGCGACAGACGTGAACGCTCAACGAGCCCGGGCGACCTCGATGGGTAGTAGCGACTGCGTGGTCGGGCGGTTCGTCATGGCGTGAGAATGTAGCACGGGTATCCGGCAACGCGACAGCGGTTCAAGGCGTTCGCCGGACACGACGCCACGCCCACAACAGGTGACCCGACAAGCCGTACGCGACGAACATCGCGAACAGCCACTTCGGCGGGTCGCTCGACACGAACACGAATCCGAGCATGATCAGCACCACCACGATGAACGGCACGCTGCGGCGGAAGTTGATGTCCTTGAAGCTGTAGAACGGAGAGTTGCTGACCATCGACAGGCCCGCATACATCGTCACCACCCAGGACGGCCAGTCCAGATCGCTGCCGACGTAGCGCATGTCGTCGAACACCCAGACGAATCCGGTGACCAGGGCCGCCGCCGCCGGGCTGGGGATGCCCTGGAAGAAGCGCTTGTCGGCGACGGCCAGATTGGTGTTGAAGCGCGCCAGTCGCAGCGCGGCCGCCGCGACATAGACGAAGGCCGCGACCCAGCCCCACTTGCCGAGACCGCGCAGCGACCATTCGTAGATCACGAGGGCCGGCGCCGCGCCGAACGACACCATGTCGGCGAGGCTGTCGTACTCGGCGCCGAAGTCGCTTTGCGTATTGGTCAGCCGCGCGACGCGTCCGTCGAGGCTGTCGAGCACCATCGACGCGAAGATCGCGATGGCCGCGACGTCGAAGCGCAGGTTCATCGCCTGCACGATGGCGAAGAAGCCGCAGAACAGCGCCGCGGTGGTGAAAGCGTTGGGCAGCAGGTAGATGCCGCGACGCGGTCGCGGCTGGTCGCCTGGCAGGTCCGTCGCTTCGTAAGCGGCCGGCATCGCGTTCAGCCCGGTCCTCGGCTTTCGCAGACGCCGACGCGCGAACCGCACCATGTCAGCGTGGACTCGACGCGTGCGGCGCCGCGGCCGGTCGGCTCGCGCGACGCATCGCTACTTGCCTTCCTCGTCCGCCTTGCGGCCTTCCTGGTCGACGGCCTTTTGCATCGTCTTGCCGACGTCCTTCGCGCGTTCCATCGCTTCGCGCTGCGACTTGAGCGGATCGGGTGGCGGCTCGCCGCGCCGGCAACCCGCGAGCCCGACGCTCGCGGTCAATGCGCCGAACAGGAAGACGATCGAGAGGCGAGTCGACATCGTCGTCGAGAATAGCATGGGCCCTCACGCCGTCCGAGAGTCGCGAGCCGCCCCTGCCGGCGCGTCGCGCGGAGCGACGATCGTTCAATTGCGGGTCTGGTCGACGAGCTTGTTCTGGCGGATCCACGGCATCATCTCGCGCAGCTTGCCGCCCACCTGCTCGATCGGATGCTCGGCCATCAGACGGCGTCGCGACAGCAGCGTCGGCGCGCCGGCGCGGCTCTCGAGGATGAAGCTCTTCGCGTACTCGCCGGTCTGGATGTCCTTCAGGCACTGGCGCATCGCCTCCTTGGTCTCCTTCGTGACGATCTTCGGGCCCGTGACGTACTCGCCGTACTCGGCGTTGTTCGAGATGCCGTAGTTCATGTTGGCGATGCCGCCCTCGTAGATCAGGTCCACGATCAGCTTCAGCTCGTGCAGGCACTCGAAATACGCCATCTCGGGTGCGTAGCCCGCCTCGGTCAACGTCTCGAAGCCGGCCTTGATCAATTCGACGGCCCCGCCGCACAGCACGGTCTGCTCGCCGAACAGGTCGGTCTCGGTCTCCTCGCGGAAGTTGGTCTCGATGATGCCGGCCCGGCCGCCGCCGATCGCCGCCGCGTACGACAGCGCGATGTCGCGCGCCTGCCCCGACGAGTCCTGATGCACGGCGATCAGCATCGGCACGCCGCCGCCCTGCGCGTAGATCGAGCGCACCGTGTGGCCCGGCGCCTTCGGCGCGACCATCACCACGTCGAGATCGGCGCGCGGCATGACCTGGCCGTAGTGCACGTTGAAGCCGTGCGCGAAAGCCAGCGTCGCCCCCTGCTTGA